>JBJDZF010000317.1:0-2728 GCA_051867855.1 Eubacteriales bacterium | reverse complement strand
TTATCTTATGTCTCAGATTTCCTCGGCAATGGGAATATTGTATAGCAAAGATATGTATGAATCGCTGAAATATGAAGACGATTTGTATGAACTGGTAAAAAACAAGGAATGGACGCTTGAAAAGCTGAATTTAATGACGCAAGATGTTTATCAGGATCTGAATAATAGCGCAACAGTGGACGATGCCGACAGATTTGGCTTTTACGGCAACGGTCATTCTATTAACGGTTTGCTTTACGGATTTGATTGCCCGGTCACAAATTATCTGGACGACGGCAGTGTATCCATTGCCAATTACTATAATGAGCACTTAGTTTCTGTTTTTGATAATTTATATCGTTTTTTTAATGATAACAACAACGTTATACGCGGAGGAGATTCTGATAATTTGGTTGCTGTTTCGAGCGGAAAAACGCTATTTGCCAGCACGTGGATAGACACTCTAATAAGTGAACGTATGAGAAATTCAGCTGATAGAATCGGCATTCTTCCAAATCCTCTTTTCGATACTGAGCAGGAGGAATACTATTCATACATGCAACGCTGGGATCTTATGTATATTCCGACAAACGCAGATTTTGAGCGTTCCACCATTGTTCTTGAATATCTGAATTTTACAAGTGCAGAATATATGGTTCCCCGTTATTGGGAGACTTCACTTTCGTTGAAAGGCGCGGACGAGGAAGCAGACAAAGAAATGCTGCAAATCATCCGGGATAGCCTATTTTATGATTTTGTTATGGTATTTAATACAGAGATGGGAGGTATGAAAGATGCGGTTGCATTTTTGATAAGCTCACGTTCGAATTCGCTTTCATCTTGGTGGCAGCAGAATGAAAAGAAATATTCCGAAAGTCTTGAAATTCTGCAAATGTTTTACGAATGATTTAGGTTTTGCTCTATTGAGGTTTGTAATGCTATAAAAGGAGTTTTATTATATGAATAAGACAAATCTAAAATCAAAGTTGACCATATGGATTAGTATTTTGCTTTGTTTTTCAACCTTACTTCTGTGTGCATGCGGAGGCTCAAAAGAAAATGTAGACAGTAGTAGCCCATCAGGCTCGGAGGATATGACCGAGGAGAATAAGGAATCGAGCCATTCAAATGCCGTCGATGAAGATCCTGTCACCCCCGAAGAACCGGCTTTGGATCTGATTGCGCTGACTTTTGGAAATTTGGGTAATGGTGTTGTCAAGCAGAATTCCAAAGCTCCTTTTGAATTGGATGATGAAACGGGTATCGTTACCGTAAAGCATGGTGGAACAGACAGCCTTTATAATGCTGCAAAATATTGTGTTCTGTTACAGTTTGCCGATCCGTCTGAACTGCAGGCAAAGTATAAATATGTACGAGTTCTATACAGTGCAAAAAATCCCGAGGGAGCAGATGCCGTGGCGTTTAAGATTCGTGATAACGCGGCAGGCGGAGCTTCTGATGTAACGATTGCGACGGTTACAGACGATACTGACGGATTTGTGCTTTCAAATGCCGAACAGATGGCAGTTTCTTCACTTAGCAGATTGCTTCAGGGGAATTATGACACTTGGTTGTTTGAAACAGATCTTGAAGGAGGAGAATACTGCATCAGAGGTGTGTATTTCTTCCGGACATTTGAGGAAGCTCAAACTATGACAGTTGAATATGCAGATAAATTAAGAGCAGATGCGCAAAAAAAAGCAGACGAAGAAGCTGCCAACAAAACACTTGTTTCCATGAGCTTTACGGAAGACGGAAACGCTGCTCCGAAAATTAATGAATATACCGCAAATAAAATTGAAGACGGGGTTATCACAGTAACCAGAAGCGAAAGTGCCATATATACTACGACAAGATATATGACAATGCCGCAATTTAAAAGCGAAAAGGAAATCTCCGTAAAACATAAGTATGTTCGTATCCTTTACAGTGCCGAAAATCCCAATGGTTTAAGTTCAGTTCCCATGTTGCTTCGCGCTACTGCAAGCGGAGAAACGGTAACAGTACTTTCAGGAACATATAATACAAACGGATACGCTTTAACGAATACAGTGCAAATGAGTACGGGTATTATTTCTGCCTTTGTTTTGAAAAATGATGTTGGAATTATTTTTGATACCAATACAGACGGTGGAACATATCGTATAAAAGGTTTATACTTCTTTGAAACGCAGGAAGAGGCAAATGAATTCACGGTTAAGGATGCCGTAAATGTAGGCAATCCTAAAGGTGTTAATCCGGGAGATGCGAATTATCCCTGCCTGAGCTTGGGAGCGGGAGGCAGCTGTGCGTTTACTAACACCAAAAATACAAATTACCAGCCTGATGTCGATACCGGAAGTATAAAAATAAACTACTCCGGAGTGGATGTAAAGGAATGGGATTCCACAAGGTACCTCATTAAGGTAAAATTTCCATACGCACAATTGCTTACAAAATCTTACAAGTATGTAAGAATTGCATATAAAGCGTCAAATCCGAGCGGCGACGAGTCGGTTGATTTGGTACTGAGAACAGACGGAACAGGTGATAATGATATCGTTGTTGCAACTGTGACGGCAGCTACAGATGGCTTTGTTCTGTCTAATACAATTGAACTCAATGATAAACTACTTGATCGTTGGATAGAAGGTAATCACAACTCTCTGTTCTTTAAAACATCAAATGACGGAGGAGAGTATTATATTTTAGGAATTTATTTCTACGACAGTGAGGAAAAAGCAAATTCCGCTGATATATCAAATATTAT
>JBJDZF010000316.1:0-11921 GCA_051867855.1 Eubacteriales bacterium | reverse complement strand
CATGATGAAGGAATTTCCGGAGTATAAATTTATGTCCTCTCAACCGCAGCTGTACGAGTATGTCAAGGAGGACGATCCCGCCCTGTACGAGGAGATAAAAGACCTGGTCAGGCAGGGGCGATGGGAAGTCGAGGGCGCTATGTGGCTGGAGGCAGACTGCAATCTTATCAGCGGCGAGTCCATGATACGTCAGATATTGCTCGGAAAGCAATTCATAAAAGATGAGTTCGGCAAAGACTCGGAGATACTCTGGTTGCCGGATGTGTTCGGATATTCCGCGGCGATGCCGCAGATCCTCCGTAAATCCGGAGTTACAAAATTTTTTACGTCGAAAATAAGCTGGAACGAGACAAATCAGATGCCATATGATATTTTCATGTGGCAGGGTATTGACGGCAGCGAGGTGTTTTCATATTTTCTTACGTCTCAGGATGTGGATTCGAAGGATGCAAGGGCATTTTACACGGGTGATACAAGACCGAAGCAGGTCAAGGGCACGTGGGAACGCTTTCAGCAGAAGGATATTGCGAGAGAGGCGATACTGACCTTCGGGTACGGAGACGGAGGCGGGGGCCCGTCAAGGGAAATGATGGAGACCGGGCTTCGGCTTGAAAAGGGAATCCCCGGGTGTCCTTCCGTTACATTCGAATTTGCGGGGGATTTTCTGAACAGGCTTGAGAAAAGCGTCCGCGGCAACAGATTTTTCCCGCATTGGGTGGGAGAGCTCTATCTTGAATATCACCGCGGTACATATACATCGATGGCAAGAAACAAAAAGAATAACCGTTACAGTGAATTCCTGATGAAAAACGCCGAAACGGCGAATGTTATAAATCTGACGGCGCTCGGCAGGGAATATCCGGCGGATACTATACGTTCGGCATGGAAAAAGGTGTTGCTTTGCCAGTTTCACGATATTCTTCCCGGTTCGTCCATCGAAGAGGTTTACCGTGACACCGATATAATATATTCGCAGATTGCACAATCGGGTAAAAAGCTGTTCGGAGACGCCATGGAGTCCGTCAAGGGCGCGGTCGGATCGGACGGAGGTATTTTCGTTTTCAATCCGAACGGATTTACCGACAGTTCGGCGGTGGAATATAACGGAAAATCATATTGGGCGGAAAACGTACCCGCGATGGGGTGGAAGGTCGTATCCGAGCTTTCCGGGAATGCAGATGTAAGGGTTGATATCGAAAAGCGCGTTCTCGAGAACAAATATATCCGTGTCGTGTTTGACCCCAATTTTGAGATCAAAAGTATACGTGATAAAAAGGCGGGAAGAGAAATCGTACCGAGCGGCGAGAGGGCAAATATGCTCCAGGCATTTGAGGACTTTCCGAGAAAATGGGATGCGTGGGAGATTACAAATTACTACGAAGAAAAAATGTGGAGAGTCGACAGCCTCGATTCCGCAGAGGTATTTGAGGACGGTATTTTTGCGGGCTTCAGAGTGACAAGACATTTCCAGGATTCCGTAATACGTCAGATCATCAGGATAAGCGGATATGACAGCAAGATCGATTTTGTAACGGAGGCGGACTGGAAGAACAGTCATATACTTCTGAAAACAGCGTTTCCCACGACGATACACTCCGACAAAGCGACATATGAGATCCAATACGGAAATGTCGAACGTCCCACACACCGCAATACAAGCTGGGATCAGGCAAAATTTGAGGTCTGCGGTCACAAATGGGCGGATATTTCCGAATATGGGTATGGTGTCAGCATCATCAATGACAGTAAGTACGGATACGATATTTACGGGAATACGATAAGACTGTCGCTCATAAAGAGCGCGACATATCCGAATCCAGCCGCCGACAAGGAGGTACACCGATTTGTATATTCGCTGTATCCCCATAAAGGTGACTACCGTGAGGCTCATACGGTTCAAAAGGCGTATGCCCTGAACAATCCCATGACGGCTTCGTATATCGCGCCTCATAGCGGCAGTCTCGGTTCCGAGTTCGGCTTTGTGAGCGCGGATTCTGAGAATATGATAATCGAAGCCGTAAAACAATCCGAGAGCGGTGACGGAATAATCGTCAGGCTGTATGACGCATATCATATGAGCACGGATACGGTGCTTCGTTTCGGCATTCCGGTTTCATCCGCCGAGGTGTGCGATATGACAGAAAACGCCTGCAGATCTCTCAAGGTTGCTCAGAACAGCGTCAGACTTCATGTTGCGCCGTTTGAGATCGTCACATTGAAGCTGACATTCCGAAATTCCGCCCGTGCAGCAGAACGCATGGAATAAAGAATGTCGGTCGGACATTTATTACTGAAAGGGTCAAAGATTCGATGTCAAAGAAAAGCATAAAAATATTTGAAAAGTTACCCTGCTACATAAGCGATACCGCTGTGTTGAGCGACGTTTGTAACTGCGGTCCGGGTCTGGCTGACGATATTCAGCCGATATCGGATGAAAACTCATTTTTGTATGTGATAAGCGGCACAAACGAGAGGGAATTCGATTCGTATATAGCCTCCTTTGAAACCGAGTGCGCGTATTCAAACGAAAACGAGGCGGGTAAATATTATACGTACAAGATCAACGGAAATATTTATTACATATACTATCTGTTTTCCGAAAACACGGTGAGGATAATTCAGGACCGTTCTTCGACGGTCGCGGCGCAGGATATATGCGTTGCCGGAGAGTCGGAGGAAATTAGCGTTTATCAGTATTCTCTGAATTACGAGGCGGCGTCGGTGGAGTACTCCGAACCGAAGTGTATCGATTGCGGAATGCTGTATATCATCCGTTTGCCGGACGGTTCCCTGATACTGATCGACAGCGGTCACGGAAATCAGGCGACGGAAAGCTCGCAGGCGGGGCTATACGGATTCATGAAAAAAATAAGCAAAACCGCGGAGGGCGAAAAGGTCAGGATAAGGGCATGGTTCTTTACCCATGCTCACGGTGATCACTGCGGCATGGCGGCAACCTTCCTCGGCGAATCCTACGACACGTCGAGAACGGATTTTCCCGAAATAAGCTACGCCGATATGGTCACGGTTGAGAATATTATCTTTAATTTCCCATCACGGTTTGTTGCCGCCGGTACCTACGCCCCGCTCGAGACATCGGCTATGAGAGCGGCAATGCGCAGAAATTTTCCGCAGGCGAATTACATTAAGCTTCATACGGGTCAGTTTATCGATATTTTCGGATTGCATATCGAGGCTCTGTATACGTGGGAGGACTCGGTAAAACCGGACGGCAGCTGGGGACTTAAGGAATTCAACTCCACGAGCACGGTGATCAGATTCGAATACGGAACCCACAGCCTTATTTTGCTTGCCGATACCGCGGCGGCTTCGGAAGCGATCATGCTACGTAACTACACGGAAAAGACACTGCACTCGGAGATCGTTCAGGTTGCGCACCACTGTATAAACAAGTTGAGTATTTATTCGGTCATCAATGCCGGATACGCCTTGGTTCCGTCGTCATACAATCTTATGAGCGGCAGGAATGTTGTCCAGTATTCGCAATTCAGGGATATTTGCACAAAAGGAATTTTCTGCGCCGATGCCTGTACGTGGGAGCTGATGTTGACAAAGGACAATTTATATGTAAAGAAGCACGCACGCTATGATGCGGAGTTCAGTTCGGTGCGTCCGGTAATGCAGAATGTCACGGTGTGACGTGTACAACGGTTTGTTGACAATTACGGAAATAGATAATATAATTCATAGAGGCAATAGATAATATATCATTTCCATATCATTTTGCTGATGAACGGGGAAATAAGATGAGAAAAATTCAGTACAGGGCATTGGCTGCGGTGATTGCCGTTATATGTTTGTTGTTTTGTTTGGCGTCGTGTAGGGAAGAAACCTCTGCGGGAAACGCAACGGACACCGAAAAAATAACCGAAACCTCTTCCGAGTCTGAATCTACCGCATGGGAGGATCCCGACGGTCTGGTTACCTTTTTCGGTCTTCCGAAATACAGTACAAAAGACGGAGTCAAGGGATCTGTGAACTGCGGTCCGGGTCTTGCCGGAGACAGCCAATCCGGAAGTGCGGAGGATTCGTATATGGTGTCGATCACAGGCACTACATATGATGAATTCAAAAATTACATAGCGCTCATAAGTCTCGAACGGGTCGACTTCGGATCCGATGAGGCAGGAGAGTATTACACTTTCAAGGGAAAATCGTCAAACTTCTATTATATTTACTATAATCAGTTTGACGACAGCGTAAAAATAATCGAGGACAACTCTTCCACCTTACCGGCAGCGGCTATTTCATACGGGGAAGAAAACGGTTCGGTAAGCGTGTACCAGTATTCTCTCAATTACACCAATTCCGATATTACCTATGCGGAGCCCAAAAATGTGATGGACTGCGGAATGATGTACATGATCAGATTTCCCGACAACTCCGTTATGCTTATCGACAGCGGGCACTCAAATCAGGCAACGGAGGCGACCGTAAACGATATTTACGCTTTTCTCAAGGAGATCACGGGAGGCGAAAAAATAAATATCAGAGCATGGTTTTTCACGCATGCTCACGGAGATCATTGTTATCTCGCCTCGAAATTGATCGGCGCCTATGCGGACAAGCTGAATGTACAGACGGTCATGTTCAATTTCCCCTCGTACAGAATTGCCTCAAACGGGTACGACCTGAAGTCTGCCTCCGAAATGAAAACGGCGATGCGCAAAAATTATCCGGATGCCGACTATATCAAGCTCCACAGAGGACAGAGCTTCAATTTCTTCGGAGTGTCATTTGATGTTCTGTATACATGGGAGGACACGGTCACGGCGGACGGGGAATGGACGATAACAAACTTCAACTCAACGAGCACGGTGCTGAAAATGACGTATAAGGGAAAGTCGCTTATGTTCCTCGGAGATCTCCATACCCAGGGGCAGGACGCCCTGCTTAAGGGATACGGCAAGTCGACATTAAAATCCGATGTCGTTCAGGCGTCACACCACGGCTACAATATACTCAGCGTATACAGCATGATACAGGCGGATATTGTCCTGGTTCCGAACTCAAGGCAGAATTCGGTAAACATAGGGGGATATTCACAATACAGCAAGTATGCCGATGAAGCCGACATACTCTTCGCCGATGTATATACGTATGAATTGATTTTTTCGGATGCCCCGATACAGATAATACAGCATGATACGAGGCAGACCGAAAGTCAGTAAGCGGTGAAAGAAAAAGTGAAACATAAACGGAAAATCAGGGAGGAAAAAATCGTGAAACAAAAAGGAAAAATTCTGCTGTTGCTGATGCTTGTGCTTGCGCTTTGTTTGCCGACGTTTGTCGGATGCAAAAAGACCGAGGCACCGGTCGATACGGATCCCTCTGCAACGGAGACCTCCGTCGACAGTCTGCCCGATAACCTCGACTTCAATGAGGATACGGTAAGGGTGTTGCATTGGGAGGAGGCGGCAAAGCCGGAATTCAATTCGGACGATATGTCAAATATTGTCGGAGAAGCCCTGTACAGAAGAAATCTTGAGATCACTACGAGACTTAATATCAATCTCAAGTGGATCCCGACGCCCGGACGTGATATTTCCGTGTATTCCGCCACCCTTTACAACGACTATATGAGCAATTCGTATGAGTATGATATACTTGCGGGGTACAGCCAATCTATTGCAACGGCAACTTACAATTCGTTTACGAGAGATCTGATGAGTATAGAATACCTTGATCTGTCACAACCGTGGTGGCCGGACAGCCTTACGGAAAACGCCCAGATAGGCAATAAGCTTTACTTTGTTTCCGGAGACATTTCCACAAACGCGCTGTATTTCATGTATGCAACATTTTTCAATAAGAATATGCTTGAGTCATATAAACTGGAAAATCCGTATGATCTTGTGGAAAACAATCAATGGACTCTGGAAAAGATGTTCGGTATGACAAAAGGAATATACAAGGATTACGGAACTGAGGGCAAGGACGTAAAAGACGAGCTGGGAATAATCATACCGTGGCTTTCGATAGATGCTTATTTTTACAGCTCCGGTCTTGTGACAACCGAGAAAAACAAGGACGAGATAGTCATTTCCGAGTCTTACATGGGCGAAAAAGCACAGGCGTTGGCGGAAATTCTTGTCAATAAGCTGTTCTCGGATGACAGTGCACTTTGGATGAATACCGATACCGGCTCATGTAACGAGGCGTTTGCGGAAAACCGTGTGCTGTTTATCACCCAGAGACCTATGGACGCGGAAAACGAATTTCAGAGCGAGTCGCTTGTTTACGGGGTAGTTCCCACGCCGAAATGGGATGCGGACCAGGAATCTTATCTGACTTGTATTGGTAATCCGTTTACACTGTATGCGGTTTACGCCGGTGTCAGCGACGACCGCCTGGCGGAAATGGGAGCCGTGCTTGAAGCATGGGGCTCTGCCGCATACCGCATTACGACGCCTGCGGTTTATGAGATGACAATAAAGCTCAGATACGCATTTGACGATGTTACGTCAAGGATGTACGACATAATAAGAGAAAACATAGTTTTTGATATCGGGCGTATGTTCGGCTCCTCTATGGGGCAGCTTACCCAGACGAGGTTCAGAAATATGGTCGGCAGAGGTGAGTCAAACTGGCGTACTGAAGCCGCCGGATTCCGACCCGCACTCGAGGCCTACCTCGACATGGTCAACGAACAGTTGAAAAGCAACAAGAACTGATCCGTATTCCGCTTGGGAAAATATATAACCCCCTGTCAAAATCATGATTTAGTAATATAATTAAAAGGAGAATTTTATGAGAACACTGAAAAGAATCATTATTTCGGCGCTCGTTGTCGCATTGATCTCTTCCGTTTGTGCCTTTACGCTTTCGGTATCCGCCGACGACTCTGCCGGAACGGCGATAACAAATGCCGAGGAGCTGGCGAATATTGCGGCAGACGGAACATATTATCTTGCCAATGATATTCTTATTACGGGAAAATGGACCTCTCCGGAGTCTTTCTCGGGAACCCTTGACGGAAAGGGTCATACCATCGTGTTCAGCGACGCAACCGTAAAGGGTGGATTGTTCAATCAGCTTCAGGGCGCAACCATAAAAAATCTGAAGCTCTCGGACGGAAAAGGGGAGCTGCACCGTGAGAACACATGGAAGATCAAACCGTTCAGCGTTTCAAACGACCAATATGTAGCCCCGCTTGCCGATATCGCTTACGGGACGATCGAAAATGTCATATCCGATATAGACCTCGGTGATCAGTCACTTATTACGACAACAGCTGTCGGCGGTATAGTTGCCTGCCGTTTCGGCGGTGACCTTGTAATCAAGAATTGTATCAGTCTTTCGACGGTCAAGGCAGGGAAATATGCCGGCGGAATAATTGCCACATCCTTCAGCAGCGGAATCGGTTATGACCTTACCGTGACCGAATGTGTAAATTACGGTGATGTATATTCCCAGAATTCAGCCGGTGGCATTGTGGGTCACAATAACGGACATGATCTGAATCTTTCCATAAGTAAATGCGCGAACTTCGGAAATATCAGCAACGCCTCAAACAATCAGGGAGGCGGAATAAGCGGGTATCTGAAGCCCTTTTCCGAAAGCGGCAGTATAAGCATCACAGGGTGTGTGAATTTCGGGAATGTATTTAATCTCGGTCCCCACGCCGGCGGAAGTACGGGAGGACAATACGGCGGAATACTCGGACGTGTGAACACAAATAAAGGTGCTATTACCGTCAAAAACAATCTGAACTACGCAAGTCTGGCATCTGCCGAAGGTGCGGATAAATCCGAGGTGTCCGGAATTATGGCTCGTCATAACGGCGCACAGTATGTAGAGTGCTCCGGAAATTACAGCGTTCCCGCCGTTTCGGCAGTTGAGATCGCCGCAGAGCCGGCAAACGCGAAAGGCTCCGCTATCGATGAAAATACATTTGACGCTTTGAACACTGCGCTTCCCGATACTTATGTAAAGACAGATGACGGTAAGATCGGTCTTTCCTGGATGAAGACCGCCGGACTTACATCGACTGCTCCCGAAATTGAGTTTACAGTCGATTATTCCGCGGTCGGTTCCGATGACAATACCGACTCGGAGACCGACAAAGAAACCGATGACAGCGAAAAATCCGAAAACTCCGGAACGGAAGAAACAGAATCCGATGAAAGTACGTCGCCCGCACCCGAGGAGACCAAAAAGGGATGCGGTGCCGGTGTGTCGGCTCCTTCGGCTGTTCTGTTTGTAACGGTTGTCGTCCTCCTTGCGGCGGGCGGTGTTTACGTATTTAATATTGACAACACCGAAAATAAAAAGTATAATTAATGGTAAATACCGGACTGTTAAAGTAAGGAAATGAGGGTTGATATGATAAAAAAGCCTATGTACAGCGTAATAATGGATGATATTGAAAAAGATATAAAAATAGGCGTATATCAACCGGGTAGTCAGATCCCCACGCAGCGTGAGATCTGTGAGAAATACAATGTCAGCCGTATAGTTGCCTCCACCGCGCTCTCTAATCTCGCATCCGAAGGGCTTATTGTGTGCGAGAAGGGAAAAGGTTCGTTCGTTGTAGACAGAAAAAAAAGCGCAAATATATCAGTCGGAGTGAAGGGTACTATATTCTTCGTCGTCCCGAATGTAATGAGCAACCACTGCATGATGCTTGCAAACAGTGTGGCACAGGAGGTTGAAAAGGCAGGATACGTTTGTTTGATGTATCTTACGGATGGAGATATATCGAGAGAGGAAAAAATCACCGATATGATCCTTTCTTCTTATACAAGCGGCGGAAATGTTAAGTGCGACGGACTGATATTGTTTTCGAGCGGCAGGGACGTATACAATATGAACGCAATGGACCTTCTGCGCTACGGTGTGCCTACGGTGCTTGTTGACCGTAATCTTCCCGGATTGCCGTTCCCGTGCGTAAAGACCGATAACAGAAAGGCAATACGAATGGCGACAAGTCTGCTTGTTGAGCAGGGGCACAATAAAATTGTCGTCTGCTGTTGTTCGCATGGTGCCGTAACATCTCTGAGCGAACGTATAGACGGTTTCATACAGGAGATGGCGGACAGAAACATTCAGATAGAGCCTTCTCTGATAGTAAACGACCTTTACACAGAACAGCAGCAAAAAAAGCTTGAGGAGATATTCAAGTCGCGCCGCGCTACTGCATATATTGCGCTGAATACCGCAACAAATGCATGCGTTACGGACATTCTCGAGAGATGCTCTCTTAAATGTCCTGATGATATATCGGCGGTCGTATTCGACAAATCCGGGGCATTTAACTGTAGGACAGCGCAGGAACCCACCCATATATTGCAGAACACGGAGTTGATCGCCAGAGAGGCGGTGCGACATCTCGTGGCTATAATCGAGGGTAAGGAAGAAGAAAAGGCGTGCAACTATCTGATCGACCCGATGCTGGTTCAGGGATATTCCACCAGAAAGCTGTGAGCGCCTATGTTTGATGTCCGTCATCAACGGATGTCCGTGATTCGATTGCGATTTAATACAATATTCCGGATTCGGGCAGATATTAACGGTGTCTGCCCGAAAATTGTCCGAGGCATCGGACAATTAACTGATTTCTTTATCCGTGATATGGTACAAAATTCTTATTTGGGTCGATCGGGACGGCATCAAACCGAAGAATTTATGCTCAATAAATAATTTCTTTAAGCGCGGCGCGGAGCGCCATGCGTATTTATTGTACTTATTTTTATTGTTAAGGGGACAGGTAATGTCAGAAAAATATTCTTTTTATACAAGCAATGAAATCAAGCCTGCCGGCTGGTTGTACCGTCAGCTAAAGATTCAGGCGGAAGGGCTGTGCGGAAACCTTGACAAAGTGTGGCCCGATGTCAGGGACAGCGCATGGATAGGAGGATCACGCGAGGGATGGGAACGTGTCCCGTATTGGCTTGACGGATGTGTTCCGTTGGCATATCTGCTGAATGACGCGGATCTGATATCGCGTGTCGGGCATTATATGGACTGTATTCTCGAGCGTCAGGAGCCTGACGGCTGGATCTGTCCCGTTGCACCCGAAAAGCGCCGGGATTACGATAATTGGGTGGTCCTTCTTATAAGTAAGGTTTTGGTTCGCTACTATGATTGCTCCGGTGACGAACGCGTACCGGGAGCGCTCGAACGCCTTATGAAAAATTTTTTCGAGCTGTTGAAAAGCGGAGACGCGGAGCTTGGGAAGTGGGGAAGCACACGTTGGTATGAGGGATTTCCTGCGCTTCGGATGCTTTGGGATCGCTCACATGAGCCATGGATCAGGGAGCTTGCGAAAATGCTTCACGATAAAGGCAAGGATTACAGAAAATCAACTTCTTTGTGGGAGCGTCCTCTGAACAAATGGACTATGGATACTCACATAGTGAACGTCTGTGAAATGCTAAAAGCGCAGACTTTGGTAAGCGATCTGCTGGACGGTGAAGATATCGGCTCGGCAGAGGAGTTTTACGATATACTGAAAAAATATAACGGTACCGCTGTGGGGACCTTTACGGGTGACGAATGCCTTTCGGGAATAAGCCCGACGCAAGGAACGGAACTCTGCTCTGTGGTGGAGCTTATGGATTCGATGGAGCACCTGTATGCTTATACCGGAGATCCGGTATGGGCAGAGCGACTGGAAACCGTGGCATTCAACGCTCTGCCTGCGACTGTTTCCGAGGATATGTGGACTCACCAGTATGTGCAGATGGTCAATCAGATCGATTGCAGACCGTTTCCGGGCAGGTCGCATTTCCGTACCAATAATTCGGAGGCGCATATTTTCGGACTGGAGCCTCATTTCGGATGCTGTACCGCCAACTTCGGTCAGGGGTGGCCGAAGCTGACACTTTCTGCATTTATGGAGAGTCGTGACGGGGCGATAAGCGCAGTTCCGATTCCCTCCGTTCTCTCGGTCAGCCGCGGAGGAAAGGCAATTCAAATTTCTCTCGAGACGGAATATCCTTTTAAAAATACGTTTGTATACAGGGTGGAGAGCGAATCCGATACCGATTTTGTTCTGTCTGTCAGGATACCGTCGTTTGCGAAGGATTTGCGCGTAAACGGCCGTTCCGTGAAAAAGCGGTCGATGCTTCGTTTTGAAGGATTCAGACAGGGGAGGACGGATATAGAGATCGCTTACGATACCGTTGCGGAAACCGTGGCAAGACCGCACAGAATGTATTGCGTGAAAAAAGGATCTCTGATCTTTGCGCTTCCGGTAGATTCCGAGAAACATATGGTCGAGTATGAGAAAAAGGGCGTAGAAAGAAAATATCCGTACTGTGATTACCACATAAAAGGCACATCCGATTGGAATGTGGCACTCGTCGGCCGGGATTTTCGCACAGAGGAATGCGAAGTGGGAAATATTCCTTTTTCCGAAAGCCACCCGCCTATAAAAATTCATGCAGATATCTGTCATATTGACTGGGGACTTGAGGACGGATTTGAAACGGTATGCGCAAAATACCCGCACAGCAGGAAGCCGCTTGACTCTCCGACCGAAAGAGTGCTTATCCCGTATGGATGTACCTGCCTGCGTATGACGGAAATGCCGGTGATTTGATGAGGATCGCCTCAGATTTCGTAAATCACTCCAATGGTCTGGGCTTGCGGATCTCACTATCGAGTATTCTTCACCGATACATCAATAAAAAAGAAAAGACCTGCGATTCAAACACGAACCGCAGGTCTTTTCTTATTCTTCTACAACCCCAAGAACACGACCACAGCAGTAAATACTATCGCTCGAAAGCAACGGGATCGGTTTATATGCCTTGTTGTGAGAGATCAGGCATTTGATTCCCAGCTCCTTGATAAACACATCGCCGTTCACAACAAAGATACCGATGTCACCTTTTTCAATGTCGGCTCTCTTTTCCACGAATACCTTATCCCCATCGTGAAATGACGGCTCCATA
>JBJDZF010000315.1:0-11934 GCA_051867855.1 Eubacteriales bacterium | reverse complement strand
GGGGGATGCTTTTTGCCGTAAATCATGCCTGTTTTTTCCATGCAAATAAAAAATCATTCAAACGCTTGACAAAAGAGCTTTTGTATGATAAAATCATCGTGTATTTTCAGAAAAAGGCTATGATCGGAAAGAGTAGGAACGAAAACGATTCTTCAGAGAGCCGCCGTGTGGTGCGAGGCGGTGAGTCGCCGTTTTGAATACATTCCGGGAGCCGCGCACCGAACCCGCGCCGCGCGGGTGTAGGCCGCGACGGGTGCCGACCGTGATATCGGCAGGACATTTCCGCCTCGCGCGGGATGCCCGCAGAGGTTTCCTCCGTAAGGCGGGAACGAAGCAGAGTGGGACCACGGTTTTTTAATCGTCTCTGTATCAGCCGATACAGAGACTTTTTATTTCCGAATACCCACATTCTGAGCTCTCCGCTGGTTCAAATCCCGATATCGATATCACAATCCGGCGATATTGATATCCCGATGCAAAATAAAATCAAAATAAGGAGAAAAACAATGAAAACAAGAAGAATTCTGTCCGCCGTACTTGCCGTGATACTCGCGGTGTCGGCACTTTCCCTTGCGTCATGTGCGAAAAAGAAACAGTACACAATAGGTATCTGCCAGCTCGTCCAGCACGAAGCACTTGACGCGGCAACCGAAGGATTCAAGAAGGCTGTTATCGACCAGCTCGGCGAGGAGAACGTCACGTTTGACCTTCAGAACGCGCAGGGCTCCACCGATGTGTGCGCAACGATCGTCAGCAGCTTTGTCACCAAAAAGGTTGACCTGATAATGGCAAACGCAACCCCCGCTCTTCAGGCGGCACAGAGCGCAACACAGAAAATTCCGATACTCGGAACTTCCGTCACGGAGTACGGCGTCGCTCTTGAGATAGACGACTTCAGCGGCACTGTCGGCGGCAATGTTTCCGGAACCTCCGACCTCGCTCCCCTTGACAAGCAGGCGGATATGTTTACCGAGCTTCTGCCCGACGCAAAAACGGTCGGACTTCTCTACTGCTCCGCAGAGGCTAACTCCAAATATCAGGTAAAGAAAGTCAGAGAGTACCTCGAGCAGAAGGATATCACCTGCAAAGAGTACACCTTCTCGGATTCCAACGACGTAGCACAGGTGGCAAGCAAAGCGGCATCGGAATGTGACGCGATTTATGTTCCCACCGACAACACCGCGGCTTCATGCGCGGAGACGATCTACTCGTCAATGACGACCAAGAAGCCGATCATCGCCGGCGAGAGCGGAATCTGCAAGGGTTGCGGAATCGCAACGCTTTCGATCGATTACTATGACCTCGGTTACGCAACCGGACTTATGGCTGCCAAGATCCTCAAGGGAGAGGCGAAGATCTCCGAGATGCCGATAGAGTATACTCCCGAGTCAAAGCTTGCAAAGAAGTACAACAAGGCAATTTGCGAGGAGCTCGGAATCGATACGGCGGCTCTTGAGAGCAAGGGCTATACCGCTCTTGATTAAGTAAAACATCACTGTTATCCGGATACTGATTTTTACCGTATGCGGATATGCCGTAAGACTCCTTTGCGGGGTCTTACGGCTTTGCCTACTGTAAAGCAGTCGCGTTACATGGCTCTGCAGAGTAGAAAATTTAAATTCTTCCGTCGCTTTGTACGTCTGTTTCGATATTGTCACATCTGAAAAATCAATTCCGGGAAAGGAATATTCTCAATGCTGAATTATTTATCTTCACTGCCCGCCGCGGTTGCCCAGGGCATAATCTGGGGAATAATGGCGATCGGCGTCTACATAACCTATAAAATACTCGACATCGCAGACCTTACGGTGGACGGCTCGATATGCACCGGAGCGGCGGTGTGCGCAGTCATGATCACTTCGGGTAAGCCCATGTGGCTCGCCCTGCTTATGGCGTTCCTTTCGGGAATGGCGGCGGGGCTTGTTACCGGTATTTTTCATACCTGTATGGGTATACCCGCGATACTTGCCGGAATACTCACGCAGCTCATGCTGTGGACGGTGAACCTGAAAATAATGAAAGCGGCAAATATTCCGCTTAATGCAACCAAATATGACCTGCTTATTTCACGTCTCGATCTCAAGTACACGCTGATCGCGCTCGCCGTGATTATCGTTGTGCTGATAGGGGCGCTGTACTGGTTCTTCGGAACCGAATTCGGCTCCTCCGTGCGCGCTACCGGCTCAAACCAGAATATGAGCCGCGCGCAGGGGATCAACACGAATCTCACGAAGGTAGTGGGGCTTGTGCTTTCCAACGGTATCGTCGCCTTTTCCGGCGCACTGCTTGCGCAGTACCAGGGCAACAGCGATATCAATATGGGCAAGGGCGCGATCGTTATCGGTCTTGCCGCCGTCATTATAGGTGAGGCGCTCTTTTCATGGCTTGCCAGGAACAACTTTGCCCTCAAGCTCCTGTCGGTCATTTTCGGAGGAATTATTTACTATATCGTTTATACAACGGTAATTTATCTCGGACTCGACACGGATTACCTCAAGATGCTCTCCGCACTTCTTGTGGCGATCTTCCTGGCTGTTCCGTATTGGAAAAAGAAATATCTGTCGAAGTCGGTAGCAAAAAAAGTGCCCTCAAAGCAGGGGGAGCCGCAGGATCAGAACAAAACGGGGGAGGGAAAAAAGAATGCTTGAACTCATAAATATTCATAAAACCTTCAATCCCGGTACGATAAACGCCAAAAAGGCGCTCGACGGACTTGATCTTCACCTCGATCCCGGAGATTTCGTAACCGTTATAGGCGGAAACGGAGCGGGGAAGTCGACTATGCTCAACGCCGTTGCCGGCGTCTGGCCGATAGACAGCGGAAAAATTCTTATCGACGGAGTAGACGTTGCCAAGCTGCCCGAACACAAGCGGGCAAAATACCTCGGAAGAGTCTTTCAGGATCCCATGACCGGTACGGCGGCGACAATGGAGATCCAGGAAAATCTCGCCATTGCGGCACGCAGAGGCACACGGCGTGGACTGCGCTGGAGCATTTCGTCAAAGGAAAAGGCGCAGTACAGAGAATTGCTCAAGGAGCTTGACCTCGGGCTTGAGAATCGGCTCACCGCCAAGGTAGGTCTGCTCTCGGGCGGTCAGAGACAGGCACTGACGCTTCTCATGGCGACCTTGCGCAAGCCGAAGCTGCTCCTTCTCGACGAGCACACGGCGGCTCTCGACCCCAAAACGGCGGCAAAGGTGCTTGAGCTTTCGGATAAACTCATATCCGAAAATAAACTCACCGCCATGATGGTAACACACAATATGAAGGACGCGATAGCCCACGGAAACCGACTTATCATGATGCATAACGGACGGATCATATACGACGTGTGCGGTGAGGAGAAAAAGAATCTCACCGTCGACGCACTTCTCGAAAAGTTCACACAGGTCAGCGGTCAGGAGTTTGCCAACGACAGGGCATTGCTCAACTGAAGTCTTTGATTGTGCGAAAACGACAAAAGCCGACGCTTTTGCGCAAGAGGTTTTATCGCTTTCGGAAAAACGTACCGAAATGCGAAAAAAATGCTTGACAAAGAGAAAATGTTGGTTTATAATTGGCACATAAACAGCAAAGGCGCTGTGAGCAGAATATGCTCATAGTGCCTTATCTTGTATTTGGAAATATTTTAAGGGGTGATTAAAATGGTAAAGAACGTTCCCGAAATTTTCGGCTGTATGGTCTTTAACGATGAGGTCATGCGCGAAAGACTTCCCAAGGAAGTATACAAGTCGCTTACAAAGACGATCGCAACGGGAAAAACCATTGACGCGTCGGTTGCCGACGTAGTCGCAAACGCAATGAAGGACTGGGCTATCGAAAAGGGTGCTACCCACTATACCCACTGGTTCCAGCCTCTGACCGGCGTTACGGCGGAGAAGCACGATTCCTTCATTTCTCCCGTCGGAAACTGCAAGGTGGTTATGGAGTTTTCCGGCAAAGAGCTTATCCGCGGCGAACCCGACGCCTCCTCTTTCCCCTCCGGAGGACTTCGCGCAACCTTTGAGGCGCGCGGATATACCGCATGGGATCCCGCGTCATATGCCTTTGTAAAGGACGGCACGCTTTACATACCGACCGCGTTCTGCTCTTACACGGGTGAGGCGCTTGATACCAAAACGCCGCTTCTGCGTTCCATGGATGCCATCAGCACACAGGGACTCAGAATCCTCCGCCTCTTCGGGGACACCACCTCAAAGAGACTTACCACCACGGTGGGCGCGGAGCAGGAGTACTTCATCATTGACAAGGAGATGTACGATCAGCGTAAGGACCTGCTCTTTACGGGAAGGACGCTCTTCGGCGCACCGGCACCCAAGGGTCAGGAGCTGGAGGATCACTACTTCGGACCGCTGAAGTCGAGGATCAGTGCATTTATGCAGGATCTCGACGAGGCACTCTGGAAGCTCGGGATCAACGCAAAGACAAAGCACAACGAGGTTGCGCCGGCACAGCATGAGCTGGCTCCGATATATGCCACCACCAATATGGCGGTGGACCAGAATCTTCTTATCATGGAGTACATGAAGAAGATCGCCGAGAAGCACGGACTTGTCTGCCTGCTTCACGAGAAGCCCTATGCAGGCGTGAACGGCTCGGGCAAGCACAACAACTGGTCGATCTCGACTGATTCCGGAAAGAATCTGCTCGACCCCGGCAAGACTCCCGCGGAGAACGCAAAGTTCCTGCTTGTCCTCGCGGCAATCATCAAGGCTGTTGATGATTATCAGGATCTTATGAGAATTTCCGTTGCTTATTCGGGCAACGACCACAGACTCGGTGCCAACGAAGCGCCGCCCGCCATTGTTTCCGTGTTCGTCGGAAACGAGCTCGAGAAAATCATCGACTCGATCGTCGACGGAAAGGCATATCAAGGCGGTCAGGCAGGGATCATGGATCTCGGAATCCCCTCGATTCCGACATTCCGCAAGGATACCACCGACAGAAACAGAACCTCGCCCTTCGCCTTCACGGGCAACAAGTTCGAGTTCCGTATGCTCGGCTCTTCGCAAAATATCGCTATGCCGAACATAGTGCTCAATACCACGGTTGCCGAGAGCTTTAAGCAGTTTGCCGATTACCTTGAGAAAGCGGACGATTTCGATGCCGCCGTTTCAAAGCTCATCAGAGATACATTTACGGAGCACAAGAGAATTATATTCGACGGAAACGGATATTCGGACGAGTGGCAGGCAGAGGCAGAGAAGAGAGGACTTCTCAATCTCAAGACCTCGGTTGACGCCTACAAATATTTCTCCGTTCCGAAGAACGTCAAGCTCTTTACTTCTCATGGCGTTATGAGCGAGGTCGAGATGAGATCGCGTGAGGAGATCCTCTTTGAGAACTACTCGAAGATCATCAATATCGAGGCGCTTACCATGATAGAGATGGCAAGCAGGGATATCATTCCCGCAGTCAATGCTTATGTCTCCGAGGTCGCGGGTGCGGCTGCCGCAAAGCAGGCGGTGCTTCCCGGCGTCAACTGCGATGTCGAGACCGACCTTATCGGTAAGCTTTCCGACCTGAACGCAAAGGCTTACGCCGCGCTTGACAAGCTTAAGAAGGTCGACGCGGATGCCGCCGCAACGTCCAATACCGTGCGCATGGCGGAGAAGTACAGAGACGAGGTTATTCCCGCGATGTCAGATTTGAGAGTGGCAGTCGACGAAATGGAAACGCTCACCGCTTCCGAGTACTGGCCGCTTCCCACATACGGAGATATGATGTTCAGGGTTTAAGAGCCCGGTCGTATCTGAAAAGCAATAATAAAACGTACACAATGGCGCGTACATCCCCTCTTGAAGATGGGAGTGTACGCGCTGTTTTTTTACAATCTGATTAAAGGAGATTATCAAAAATGGAAGAACTGTTACAAGCCGTAAATGAGTCCGTCAGCAATATAACCTTTGGGGTTTGGTTTCTCATTGGTGCCGCCTTGGTTTTCTTCATGCAGTGCGGATTCGCAATGGTTGAGACCGGATTTACTCGTGCGAAGAACGCCGGCAACATTATAATGAAGAATCTGGTGGACTTCTGTATCGGTACCGTGGTCTTTATACTCATAGGCTTCTGCCTCATGTGCGCTGAAGACTACGTTATGGGTATCATCGGTCTGCCGAATTTCGGAATATTCACCGATTATTCCGCGTTCATTGAGGAGAACGCATCAAGCTTTGTGTTCAATCTTGTTTTCTGCGCTACGGCTGCCACGATCGTGTCGGGAGCAATGGCGGAGAGAACAAAATTCTCGTCATATTGCATCTATTCAGCAGTCATTTCCGCTGTCGTTTATCCGATAGAGGCAGGCTGGGTGTGGAACAGCGAAGGCTGGCTCTATAAGCTCGGATTTATAGATTACGCAGGTTCAACGGCAATACATATGGTAGGCGGTATATCGGCACTGATCGGTGCCATAATGCTCGGCCCGAGAATAGGAAAATATGTGCGCGACAAGAGCGGCAAGGTGGTCAAGGTCAACGCTATTCCCGGACACTCGCTCCCGCTCGGTGCGCTTGGTTGCTTCATCCTCTGGTTTGGTTGGTACGGATTCAACGGTGCCGCCGCAAAGTCCATTTCGGAATTGGCTTCAATATTCCTTACCACGACGATCGCTCCTGCAGTCGCAACGGTTGTGTGCATGATATTTACTTGGATAAAGAACGGAAAGCCCGATGTTTCAATGTGCCTCAACGCGTCCCTCGCGGGGCTTGTGGGAATTACCGCAGGGTGTGCGAGCCTTGACGCCGCAGGCGCGGTAGTTGTGGGTGTTGTTTCAGGTATTCTTGTTGTTTTCGTTGTTGAACTGCTTGATCTCAAGCTCCATATTGATGACCCGGTCGGTGCGGTTGCAGTGCACTGTGCAAACGGTATCTGGGGAACTTTGGCTGTCGGACTTCTTGCAACAGACACGGCTCCGACAGGTGTCAACGGACTTATTTACGGTCTTATAAAGGGAGATCCCAGCGGCGTTAAATTCTTCGGTGTGCAATGCCTTGGCTTTGCAGCAATTGCAGCGTATACGGTAGTTGTCATGACCCTTGTATTCTTTATAATCAAGAAAACCAACGGACTCCGCGTAAGCGCAGAGGAAGAGATAACGGGTCTTGATAAGACTGAGCACGGACTTCCCAGCGCGTATGCAGACTTTGCTCCCGCTGTTGAAAAGTACGGCTACGATGAGGCGGTTGCAGTAACGGGTGACGTTCCCGTTGCCGAGGCTGTTGAGGTTAAGACAATGCCCGATTATGTTTCTGCCGAGGCTAAAACTCCGGACGGTAGCAAGATCACAAAGATCGAGATCATATGCAAGGAAAGAATGTTTGAGGCTCTCAAAAATGCAATGCTCGATATAGGTATTACCGGTATGACGGTTACGCACGTAATGGGTTGCGGTATCCAGAAGGGTAAGCCCGAGTATTACAGAGGCGTCGAGATCGAGCCTAACCTCTTGCCGAAGATCCAGATCGAAATCGTCGTAAGTAAGGTTCCGGTACGTCAGGTCATCGAAACCGCTAAAAAGGTTCTTTATACCGGTCATATCGGAGACGGCAAGATATTCGTCTATAACGTCGAAAACGTCGTAAAGATCCGTACCGGTGAGGAAGGCTATGACGCTTTGCAGGACGTAGAGCAGTATTAAGGTGATTTATATTTTATTATTTTGCGGGGGAAACTTTTCAAGAAAAAGGTTTCCCCCGCACCCCTTTCAAAAGCTTTCAACCTGTTATGATCTATCCAAGTCCGAAGTTCTTGAAAGTGGGGCGCGGGGAGGAAATTTCTTTTAAGAAGTTTCCTCCCCGCAAATTATACCGTAAAACCCATCAAGCTGACGTTGATTTTTAATGACGGTTGTTTTATATCCGTATTTTTTGAGAATATTTTTATATGAAAGGCGATATTTTTTCTTTCTGCCGCCGAAGAGGACCCACGTAACGAATTCAACGTCGAGTTTTTCGGGACACCCGGGTGCCATGCTTTCCCGGGTGCGGTTTTTGTATGTACGGTATCGTTTTATCACGCGGTGCAGGCAGGATAGGCGTGAAAAATCCATAAAAATAATCCTGTCGGCTTTCATAAGACGCTCGTCACGCAAAAATTTGGCATAATTTCCGTCTATGATCCAATCGTCCTGTTGCATAAATCGGGTGACGGTCTCAAGAGCCTCGTCGAAGTCCCGCTCCTGCCAGTTTTCCCTGAACTGTACGGTGTCGAGATGCAACAGGGGAATAGAATATTTATTTGCCAGCAATGCGGCGAGTGTTGACTTTCCGCTCCCCGAATACCCTATTACGGCGATCTTCACCATAAACCTCCCTGAAAATCAGATAATATTTTTTTCTGTTGCCGTTATTATACGGTATTTATCGGCAAAAGTCAACCGTTTGCATTATCTCCGGCTTTATTCATTGACAAGGCGCTGTGAATGTGCTATAATAAAACGGTATGTTAGGTTCGGTTTCACGGCTTTTTGTGTCGTGTGGACGCGAATACTGACGGAACCCGGCAGAATGATACTGATGTGCGCTCGCCGCGCGGATGTCTATATAAACGGAGGTCTATTTTGAAGGACGCGATACAGCTTCGCTCCGGCACTTCCATTCCACGTATGTGCCGCAGGGATGCCGAAGCCAAAAAATATCTGACAAGACAGTCCCTGACTCTTATGCACCTCATGCCCAAAGGAGAGCCGGTGGCTTATGATCTGTCCCCGGACGGTAATATCGTCTATTATTTCGATCCCGAAAGGGTGACGGAGGCGCCGCCCGAAACATGGTACAGCCCCCGCTCGCGCAAAGAGACAATGACGCTCGAGAGCGGTTCGGTTATCGAACGCATGAGCATCAAGCGTGCGGCTTCATGCGGATTTTATACCCGTGAGAGGCTGGCGCAGATGAAATACGAACCGGTTGAGGAGCCTGTGGCATACACTGTTAAGGCAGACAAGACCGTGCTCTATTTCTACGACAAGAAGACTGCAAACAGGCTTCCGCTTATGTGCGTGAAGTGCGGTAAGGATATAAGATACAAGAGAAAGCTGTGCAGGAGCTGTTACGAAGAGGAGCTTGAGGTGCGCAGAGCCGAGGGAGACGCGCATCGCGGTGCTTCTTACGGCATGGACCCAAAGAGGGTGCTTTTCTTTGACCTTGAGCTTACTGGCTTTTACGATAGGGATGAGATACTCTCGATTACTATTGTCAATGCCGATAACGAAGTAATTATGGATACTCTCGTCAAGCCCACACACACGAAGAAGTGGAAAAAGACGGAGAAAATACACGGAATAACCCCCGAGATGGTCGAAGATTCGCCGACGCTTGAAGAGCTTACCCCGAAGATCAAGGAGATTTTCGAGAACGCAGATAACCTGATAGCATACGGTGTATCGACCGATTACAGTCACATTAAAATGATATACGACACGGAGTCGGAGCGCGATGAGCTTCATAAAAAGATACGTTGCTGTGCAAACGAATATGTGAGATACATACATGAGCACCGTCCCGATCTGAGCCACGCGTCGCTCATTGACGCGATGGATTGCTTCTCCATCGCATGGAACGGTACGCCTCACTCCTCTCTTGCCGACACGTTTGCCTGCCGCGAAGTGTGGTCGGCGCTGTTCCCGAACTATTATTGCTCTTAAGAGCGAAACGGATCATTGACCTGCAAAAAATAAAATCAGGAAAGGTATTCATAATGGATAAATTGTTTGGACTTGACGGTCAGGGAAACCACAACGGCAATCTCGAGCTTCTGACAACCGTTTACGACCCAACACACCTTGCAATAGTCGAAAGTATTCTTCGTGGGGAAAAGATACCCTATCTTGCCAAAGAGCGCGGCAGCGGAGGCGCCGTGAAGATCCTTGCGGGTTACAGCGTCTTCGGGACCGATATATTTGTGTTGAGGGACGACCTTGACAGAGCTTCCTGCCTGTTGCAGCCTGCGGACGAAAAAAACGTCGGTACGGAGGCTGAATAAACCGACGGCGGATTGCCGAATAAATAATTAATGCAGACGAAAGGCACCCGCGGGGAAAACCTCCTTGGTTTTCCCCGCTTGCGCGAGTGTGAATGTAATGAAGGAAATATTGCTTTGCAAATATGGGGAGATAGTTCTCAAGGGAGCAAACCGCAAATATTTTGAGGATATGCTCTGCCGTGAGATGAAAAAACGCGCCGCGGCGTACGGAAAATTCGACATATACCGTGCGCAGAGCACAATATATATCGAGCCGTGTGACGACGACTGCGATTTTGACGGAATGTTTTCGGCGGCGTCAAAGGTGTTCGGAATCGTTTCGCTCTCACGCTGCGCCGTGTGCGAGAAAAACATCGAAAGCATAAGGCAGACCGCGCGCGAATATCTTCCGCAGTATCTCGCGGGAAAGAAGAGCTTCAAGGTTGAGTCCAAAAGGTCGGACAAGTCCTTTCCGATGGATTCAATGGAGCTGTCTTGCGATATCGGAGGTGTGGTGCTTGACGCGTGCCCGGGTATTGCCGTTGATGTCCGTGAGCCGGAGATAACCGTGCGTGTAGAGATCAGGGAATTCGGCGCTTATGTAAGCGCCGGAAAATTCAAGGGGGCGGGCGGAATGCCCGTCGGCAGTAACGGCAAGGGCTTGCTTCTCCTGTCGGGAGGCATAGACTCTCCGGTTGCCGGATATATGATGGCGAAAAGAGGACTGAAGATCGAAGCGGTTCACTTTGAATCTTTCCCGTATACAAGCGAGCGTGCAAAGGAAAAGGTACTCGAGCTTGCAAAGCTCCTCTCGGTATACACGGGTGATATTTACGTGCACATCGTCTCTCTCACTCATATTCAGGAAGAGCTCAGCCGCAACTGTGAGGAGGATTATTTTACACTCCTGTTGCGAAGATATATGATGGCAATAGCGGAAAAGATTGCCGAAGATCATTTCTGCGGCGGTCTTATCACAGGGGAGAGTCTCGGGCAGGTGGCGTCTCAAACCATGCAGGCTATAGGAGTTACCGACAATGCCGTGAAGGATATGCCCGTGTTCCGCCCGTGCATAGGTATGGATAAGGAGGAGATCGTACAGACGGCGCGCCGTATCAATACCTTTGAGACCTCGATACTGCCGTTTGAGGACTGCTGTACGGTGTTTACTCCGCGCCATCCGAAAACCCGTCCGGAGCTTGCAAAGGTCCTCGCAGAGGAAAAGAAGCTCGATTTTGACGCTCTTGTGGGGGAGGCTCTCGCAAGCGTTTATACCGAGCATATTGTCGCCGAATATTGACGGGACGAGCCTTCAGGGGTAACTCTTGCGGCGTGTGTGGATCAGATCCGCACACGTGTCGGACATATACCGAAAATACTGCTGTCGGGCAGTCCGCAGGCAAAAGCCTGGGATCTGCCATAAATATAAAGACAAATTACGGAATCGTTTCTTCAGGTATTTTATGCTGAATTTTAAAAAAACCGAAATATCCGATATAGGGCTGCTTGCCCGTGTTTTTGATACGTACAAAGGAAGGATCTGCGATTATTCGGCGGGGAACGCCGTTTTCTGGGGGGAGCGTTACGATACCTCTTACTATCTCGGCGAGGATGGGTTTGTTATGCGCTTCGGCAGAATGGGCGGAATAGAGAGCTACACATTCCCGATTTCCGACCGCCCATTTGTGCTTATCGACCGACTCCTCGAAGATAATGGCGGGGACGTGTGTATCAGCTGCATGACGCGCGATGAATACGAAAGGGTAAGCAAAAAGTACACGGTTACGGAGGTGTTTCTCTCCGAGGCGTGGAACGATTATCTCTATCTTGCACAGGATATCGTGACTCTGCACGGGCGCAGATTCAACGGTCAGCGCAACCACGTAAACAAATTCAAAAAATCTTATCCCGACTACAAGTTCGAAATAATCACATCGGAAAATGCCGATAAAGCGGCTCTGTTCTGCCGTGAG
>JBJDZF010000314.1:0-12032 GCA_051867855.1 Eubacteriales bacterium | reverse complement strand
TCTGTTAATGACCGGGAAGCATTCAGTCTCGCGCTGCTGCCGAAGAGCTTCCTTTTGTTTTTCAATGCGCTGGGCCCGGTCTCGCGTGTCGTCCTTTTGGAGGAGGCCATCCACTACCTTGTACCCGGTCGCACAAAAAATAAACTCTTCGAGATCGTCCGGTTCCGGTACATCTATTCCGCCGTTGTCACCGACCAGCGCCCATTCCCGGACATAGCCGTTTTCATCAAGGTTTACTTTCATGCTGTTTTCTCCTATCTGATTGCAATGAAATACACCGTCTTGGTTCCCGAGCCGACCTTAGTGAGTGTAGCGGACGTGCCGCTGACGTTGATCTTAAAGGTATAATAATCGCTCGTTGCTTTGAGGTGCAGCGTTGAGCCGCTTGTAAAACTGTTCTTAGGAACTGCCATTGTGTACCATGCAGAATACGAGTCATCGTACAAGGCAATAACAAACAGCCTCGTGTCTGCCGGTACCGTCCCGGAGAAGGTGCCGTTTTGCGACATACTGCCGTAGCCGATGCAGGTCGTCCAGAAGGTGTTGTAGCCGTTAATATATACGGTGCCGCCTTCGCTGTTGAGGTATAGTGATGTGGTGGTAGTAGCAGACGCTTTTGCCATAAGCTCATTGCCGTCAAGCTCCAAGTGCGCTCCGGTCGCGTTGCCGATCATGAGAGCGGGCTTGTTATCTGCCGTACCGGAGGCATCCGTTGTGCGTGACAAATGAAGCGTACCGCTCATCTTGCCGCCGGACAGCGGAAGGTACTTGGCGGAAAGTGCCGTTCCTCCCTCGTAGAGCTTCGAGCCGTACACTGCCTTCCACGGGTAGGATGCCGATCCGCAGGTCACGGTATCCGTGTACGAGACTCCGGCGCGGACAGCGGAATCAGTAATGACGAGTGGAGTTACGCCGTTGACCTTCGCATAGATATTATTTGCCGCATCCGATGTAAAAAAGCGGGTGTCGTTATCCGGGTTGCTGCCGTGGATGATGATGTTCTTGCAGGATACCGAATTTGGGGTCGTGACGGCTCCGGCAATGTCCAGCTTGCCGCCGATCTCTGTGTTCCATGCGCACTCAAAGGTGCTGTCCTTTTCCGCGACCTTGCCGATGGCAATGCCCGTGCCACCGGCTTTGAAGTCCAGCAGCACGGATGCAGTAGAAACCGTATCCACAACGTCAATGCCCCCGAAGGCATCAGTCAGCGTATAGCGTATGTCATAGGAATAATCTGTGGACAGATTTCCACCGCCGAAGGTGAAGGCCGTGCCGGATGTGAATGTCTCGCTGGTGGCTGTGTAGCTAGATACGGTGCTGCGCTTATACGCCACGGCGGTGGTAACAGTGTTTTTACTGCTGCAGCTTGCATAGGCGAAAGTGACTGTGCCTTTGCCGTAGGTGCCGTTGGCCGTGACCGTTCCTTCACTGTTGCACCGCTGTGTCAGGTAGTTGGTGAAAGTCGGCGGCGAATATGCAACCACGGAGATCGACACGGTCTTTTCTTCTGACCAGCGTCCGCGACTGTCTTTTACCTTCGCTGTGAATGTGACCGTGCCGGAGGTGGTCAAAAAGCCGGTCGTGAGAGAACTCGATGTCCCCGAAAAGCCTCCGCCCGTAATGCTGTAGGCGCTGACCGTGGAGCCGTAGCTTCCTGCCGCTCCGTTTATTGTCAGCGTTGCTTTGGACTTGTTCTGAACATAAATGCCCCACGAGGAAGGCACCGTGCCGTCCACACGGACTGCTGTCAGGGAACTGAACGATGGCACGACTGATGCCGGTACGGACAGTTTTGCCGTGCAGGTCGTTGATCCGATGAGCGTACTGCCGTTATAGGTGGAACAGGTAATGGTGACCGTGCCGGAGGTGCTGTTCGGCACCTGATTTGCCAAGGTCAAAGCCGGTGTCCATGAAACGGATGTTGCTGTGGTCTTTGTCTTGATCGTCCCGCTTGCGTTGCCGAAAGAATAGGTCAGTGTGTGCGTAAACGACGAGGATGCGCGGGTAATACTGATCGTTGCCGCCGATCCCATCGTTGCTGCGTTCATGCTTACGGTGGATTTTCGCGGTACGGTCGTCAGCGCAATGTCGCTTGAGGTCGTGACGTTAAAGCCGTTTGCGCCGGTGCCGCTGACGGAATAGCCGCTGAAATTAAACTTGACGGTCACCGTCTTGGTGCCGTCCGTGTTGCCGGTGATGCTGCCGCTCGACCACGGGGGAGCGGAGTAGCCGGAGTTTGCCGTAATGGGATATTCCGTGTTCTGGCTGTTTATGCTCACATAGTGGGAACCGGAGGTCGAGCTGCACGAAAACACCGTTGTTCCGTTCACAACAATGCTGCCGGTGAGGTAGTATGTAAAACCGTACCAGTTTGAGGACTTGAATTTGATATTGTCGATCTTCACAACATGGGTGTTCGTTGCAACGTCATATGTCTCCGACCAGTACAGCACGGCACTCATGTTTTTCGTTCCTGTTATAGATATCTTTCCGCTTTTGCCTGTTGCCATGTAGTATTCTCCTTATGTTGCATCGCGCCAGATTATTGAAAGGTTGCCGGTGGCGCGAGGGATGAAGTCAAACCAGCCACGCTCCACCGAGCCAAGCGAAAGCTTGTAGCGGATCTCGGCATTCGTAATCTTCAGTGCCTGATTGGATATGAATGCGATCTCCTGACCGTTTTCCTTAAAGGACAACTTGTCATTGGATAGCTCTGCAGTGAATGCGTTGCCGACCTTGCCCAGCTCGATGAGTGCTCCACGGAAACGGATGTATTCCTCAAGGAGCTGCTGGTTGCTTGCTACGTCACCGCTGATTCTGTCAGTTACAGTGGTGAAGTCCATTCGGATCTCACTTGCCGTCTGGGAGATACTCGACTGAAAATCCTGCTGGATGGTTTCAAGGTCGGACTTTGAAAGATAAGTCTCATGCACCTCAGAGCGTATCTCTTCGGATGTCTTGGAAATCTCAGAGTAGCATTCACGGACATTGACCTTCAGTGCCTCTACATCCTCGAGGGCTCCCTCATAGGAGCTGTTGTTTTGGAATGTGTTCTGGCATGTGGTGAGAAGAGGCATTAGCTCTGCCTCCCCTCAGTTCGACACATCGCATTGCAGCGTAATGATGCTGTCGATGTCTGCTGCCGACAGGTAGATAACCTTGCCGGTCTTGCCGAAAGTGATCTCATTCCCGTCCTTGTCCTGTGCGTACCATGTGTAGGTCAGACCCTGATGGTCGGTGGTCGTTGCCCATGACGAGCCGTTGTATTTCTTGAGTGTGACCGTTCCTCCGGTGTGATCCACCTGATACCAGTACATTCCCGAGGTGGGTGAAGAAGGCGCTGTCTCGGAAATATTACCGAGGAGCGGGTCGACCTCACGCTGATTGGTGCGGACGATCACATACGGCACAACTCCGCCGAGGTTGTTCTTTACAGTGAACCCGCCGATGGAAAGCATCTCCGACACATAGGGGTCGGACTTGTCCTCCACGGTAATGACGTCCACATAGTTTTTACTGCTGTATGTCATGGTGCAGCGGTAGGACTGAATGTTGACGATGTCCGCGCCGGAGACTGTCAGAGTGGATGCGGTTGCTCCGCTTATGTTTATCCATGTACCGTTCACGTACTTCGCCCACTGATATGTTCCGGTAACAGCAGTCGAGCCGCTGTAGGCGGAAGTGGCAAGTGTCAGACTGCCGGACTGGTTCTGCACGACCGTGCCGTTGGGGGCGTAAACAGAAAAGACAACAGCTGACGTACCGTTGCTGCCCGCTTTCGCCTTTGTCCATGTGAAGGTCTTCGTTGCCGTCTGCCCGGAAACGGTAAAGGTCAGCGTGATATCTCCAGCCAGCACAGACGTGCCTCCCAGATCAGACGATGCCGCAACGTTCAACTCCAGCTTTCCGGCTGTCGATGCCGTGCCTGCGGTATTGGACTTCACGGTAATGCCGGTGGGCAGTGTTCCCACGGAACAGGAACAGGCCGTCTGCGTTATGCCGACATAGCCTGTGAACGGAATCGTTATGACGGAAGCCGCAGATGTTTTCCCTGCGGAAGTGCAGGCGATGGTCTGCGCCTCATTGCCGAGGATCACCGATAAACCGCCGCTGCCGGGCGAGCCGGGAGTACCGGGATCGCCCTTCTCACCGTCATACATCTTCGTGATGGAAACGGTGTCGAATACATCGGTCTCGCTCGTTACAAGCTTAATCTGTGCCACGTTGTTCACGAAAACACTGTGACTCGGCTTGACTACCAAAGTACCGCCGGTGATCGTGGGATTATCCGAGGTAGTCGGGTAATCCGTCCAGTTGCCGGAGCTGTTTTTATACTGCCACTTGCTGATGATTACACCTTGAACCTGTGCGGTCAGTGTCGTCTGGGACGCACCGACTAAAGCTCCGGAGCTGTTGTACTTGAACACATAGGTATCTGCTGTCACATAGGCGAGCTTTGCATTTTCGGCATTCATCACCAGCGTATAGGTAATATCCGAGGATATATTGACCGTGTTCTTCGTCTCGGAATCGTAATAGCTGATGTAGCAGATGTAGGTGATCATACCGGAGGAAGACGATGCCAGCTTGTTCTGGCTGACCGTCAGAATGCCGCCTGAAACCGACTCACCGGAAGTGAGGCTTGTCTCGGCAGAGATGCCGTCCTTACGCTTCCATGTGATGGTTAGACCGGAGGCATCCAGCGGCAGAGATGACTGGTCAATAAATACAGCAGGGGTCAGCTTCAGATTGGTGCTTGCCCAGCTCGGCGCGTAGGTGTGAGGCAGAACATTTGGATCTTCGCTCTGCGTCTTCGGAAGGTTTGAAGTAATATATGCCGACAGTTTCCTCTGATCGGTGATATCAACAAAGGTCTGCTGGCTTGAAGTGAGTACTGTAGGCATGGTAGCCTCCTTATATCGTTACTTCACAGAAGAACGATGCGTTGTCCTGCACATCCTCTGTGGAAACTGTAATTGTCTTTGTGCCGGTATGGTCGGCACCCCATTCCTCATCGGCATCTTCATTGTTGGAGTGACGGTACCAAGCAAAAGCGGATGCCGGGAGCGCATCGGTAATATCCTTGTCCCATGAGAATACCTTGCAGTGCATGACGCTCTGCTGCCCCTTGTCCCGGAAGATGTTTACACCATCAACGACAAGCTCGGTGCGGTACATCTTAGATGAGGATATTTCTTCAACTCTGCCTACGATACCGTCCATATCCGTTTCAAGGGCAGTAATGGTCTGTGACTGCTTTGCCGTTGCAGAGGTCAGCGTTACACCGCTTGCTCCGATGGTGATCGTGTTTCCGGCGGGGTTCAGGTAGTCCCTGTCACGGCTGACGCAGAGGTATGTACCGTTGATGCCGTGGGGTTCAGAGAGGCATTTCACATACATCCTTGCCCGGATATCTCCGATGTCGGCACCGGCATCCGACTCATCCACGATTGTAAGCTCCATGCTTGTGATGCCTTCGGTCAGCTCGGCAAGGCGGGCGTTTCCTTTGCGGAGAAGATTGCCGGGAACGGTTACATCGTCCCATATCTCCGTTGCCCATATCCAACCGATCTCCGCAACGGCATCCTCATCATAAATGTAGTTTCTTCCCTCGTTCACGGAGGTTATATCCACACGCTTTTGAGAGGTCTCTTCGGACTCTTCTTCCGAGCTTTCCTCAATAATCGCTCCCAATGGAATGAGAACTGAGGCTCTTGCCGTGTGGTCACGGGTCACTTTCATATCGAGAAGGTTTTTTCCGAACTCAACAGTCTGCAACGACCGAGTGTTGAAGTCTGCGAGGTAGTCGAGATACCGATTGCCGTCTTTATAGCGTATTTGGAGGTATCCGCCGTGGGTCTTGATGAGCTTATCCCGAATGGCATCCATCGTGACGGAGTATTCCGAATTACTGTAGGAAATATAATCGTTTTCGTCTGTAACGGTTACCTCACCGAGTACGAATTTCTTCTTGTCCTCGACCGCTGCGTTATGCACAGATATGAAGTATTCCATGAGTCCGCGCAAAGTGCCACTGTACTGAAAAGGCGGCTGGATAGTGTCCTTGAGATATGCCATGCACGACTCGCACGTCCATGTGTGGGTGTTGTAGAAATCGCTGCCGTCATCAATGGCGCGGCCTTCAAAGACAATGTCATCGTCCTTTTTGCAGACGATGGTCGATACCAAAGGCACAATGTCATTCAGATACGGATGATTATGCGGAGCGGAGAGAGTCAGACTGTCAATGTTCTCCGCATCCTCATGTACTTTCGCCTGCGTGATGGCAAGCTTTGAAAGTTCAGGATGATAGAATAGATTACCATCCACAAATACACGAAAGATGCTCATAGCCGCCCCTCCCTGTATTGGAAGGTAGTCAAGCCGCTGCCGGAGACGGTAACGGAGTTATTGCCGGGGGCAAGCTCCAGTTCCGGTATCTCCCATGTTCCGGCACTCAGTGTCTTGTGGAAGCTGTCCGAGCCGACCATCCACGTAAGTGTGGTTTCGGCGGTGGTCGTAATCACTGGAACGACGGGCATATAATCGTTTACCAGCGTGACTGTGCCGCTGCCATTTCTGCTGACGGATGTCTCCATCACATGGTAGCGGTAGGCATCGCCGTCTGAGCACGAAAAGAGCAGAACCCCTTTTCCCATATACGGGTCGTAGGAGGGTTCTGCTTCAATCGTGCCTATATAGTAAAGGTCAGGCTCTTCGCTGCAAATGACCTGCACGAGCTGACCGGCATAGCGGTTGACTGCCTCACTGACCATGCTGTCGTATTCGGCTCTTGTGCCAAGCATGGTGAGTGTGATCTCAAAGCTTCGCGGCTGATAAGACACTCGACCCAATGCTTCGGTAAAGCGAATGGGAGAATTTCTTCCCGGCACGACCACCGTGTTCGTCTGGGATTTCGGTGTCGGAAAGTCCACGGTCTCACGCAGCCAACCGAGGCTCAACATTGAAGTGCCGTTTATTTTTACATCCGGTATCATAATGCAAGCCTCCTTTGAAGCTTCTGATTTTTACCAAGCTCACTGTCTATGACCGGGAGCAGATGCCCCACAAGAGTACCGTCATCGAGGTAGATGCCCTTGCCGCTGTTGGCGGCTATGACCGCAAGGTACTTCTCCATGTTTCCGGTATTCAGCCGACTTGAGAGGATGTTTTCGAGCCGATTATAGAACTGCGACAGAGGCAGGATCGCCTCAGCTCCGGCTTCACCGCCTGCCATAAGGGAAGAACCGTTCATGCCGAAGATGGTGGGGTTCAGCATAATGCCGCCTTCTTTATACCAGTCGATGTTCAGATGTGGGACGCTCGGCGGGCTAAGGGAAAGCGTACCGGAAATGCTGAAGTGCGGCAGCTTGATATGCGGCAGTTCCAGTTTCAGACCGGAGAAAAAGCCCTTGATACTGTCGATGACAGACTTGACCTTCTCCTTTGCCGCCTCGATGGGTGTGGTGATGGCATTTTTAATGTTGTTCCACACCGTTGTCGCGGTATCTTTTATGCCGTTGAAAATATCCGAGACGGTGGTCTTCACGGCGGTGAACACCGTGGAGATCTTCGTTTTTATACCATCGACAATATTCGACACCGTGGTCTTGATGCTGTTCCAGGTGTTGACGAAGAAGTCCTTGATGCCCGTCCAGATGTTCACGAAGAAAGTTTTAATGGCAGTCCACGCCTGCTCCCACGAAGAGCCGAACCATCCGAGGACGGCATCCAGAACACCCTTCATGGTTTCAAGAATGGTGGAGAGAACGGAGAGGATACCCTCCCACAGATTCGTGAAGATATTCTTGACCGCTTCCCACGCCGCAGACCAGTCTCCGTGAAATACGGCAATGAAGAAGTCCACGACATTCAAGATATGGTCAAGTACTGTAGAAAGCACCGTGGATATAAAAGAAAAAGCTCCCTCAAAAATTGGAGCTAGGAAATCGCAGAAGCCATTCCATACTGCCTTAATGACCTCGGTGATGTTTTTAAACTCAAAGCCTAGGCTGTTGAGCCGATCCACAATGCCCTGGCAGAAACCGGATATGGTCTCCTTTATCTTTGCCCAGGTTGCGAGAATGTTTTCCCGGAAACCGTCATTGGTATCCCACAGATGCTTAAATGCCGCAACGAGAACAGCGATAACGGCTGCAACGGCAAGGACGGGACCCGCAACAGCACCGATTGCACTCCCAAGGCTCGTGATTGATCCCGTGCTTCCGGCAATCTTTACTCCGAGCTTTCCGATGCCCTTTGCCAGGGAGGAGAACCCCTTCATGGCAGAACCGATGCTGGAGATGCTCTTGCCGAGGATCACAAGGAAGGGACCGAGAGCCGCCACGAGCAGACCTATCTTCAAGATGACCTGCCGTGTGCCTTCGTCCATGTTGTTGAGCTTGTCGACAAAAGCCTGTATCTTGCTGACGATATTCCGGATGGTGGGCATCAGCATTTCACCGAAAGAAATAGCCAGCTCCTCCAACTGAGATTTCAGTATGGTGAGCTGACCGCCGAGATTGTCCTGCATGATCGCCGCCATCTCTTCGGCGGTACCGTCACAGTTGGCGATAGCGTTATTGAGCTTGTCAATATCTCCGGGAGCGGCATTCATGACAGCAAGAAAACCTGACATGGCATTCTTGCCGACAAGGGTCTCTGCCGCCGCTGCCGCTTCTGATTCCGTCATCTGCGAGAAATACACCCGGAGGTCACCGAGGATATCTCCCAACTCACGCATGGAGCCGTCAGCGTTTGCCGTGGCAATGGTGACTTCTCCGAATGCCGCGCCGGACAGCTCCAATTCGCCCTGAAGCTTCGTCATCATGGTTCGCATGGCAGTACCGGCTTGTGTTGCCTTGATACCGCTGTTTGCCATGAGACCGACTGCCTCGGCAACGTCCTCTGCCGAATAGCCGAGGGCACCGGCAACAGGAGCGCAGTACTTGAAAGTCTCGCCCATCATGGAGACATTGGTGTTAGCATTGGAGGATGCCGCTGCGAGGATGTCCGCAAAGTGACCGGAGTCCTGTGCTGTCAGTCCGAAAGCGGTGAGTGCATCGGTGACGATGTCCGAGGTCGTTGCGAGGTCTTCACCGGAAGCGGCGGCGAGGGACATGATACCGTCAATGCCGGAGAGCATATCCTCGGTCTTCCATCCGGCCATCGCCATATAGTTCATGGCGGACGCAGCTTCTGAGGCAGAGAACTTTGTTTTTTCGCCCAGTTCTCTTGCCTTATCCCGGAGTGCTTGGAGATCATCTCCAGTCGCGCTGGAAACAGCGGCTACCTGCGCCATAGCGGAATCGAAGTCGGCAGCGGTCTTTACTGCTGCCGTTCCGAGACCGATAACGGCAAGCGAAGCGGGCATGACCTTGTTGCCGACTCCGGTGATCTTGTCACCGACCGCCTCGAACTTGCCGCCGACTTCTTCGATCTTGGCAAGGGTGGCATTGGTGGTGACAGCCTCCTCCTGCAGCCGGCGAAGTTCCTGCTCGGTCTCAATGATTTCTCTTTGCAGAGCATCGTATTTGTCCTGCCCGAGGTCACCGTTTTCGAGCTGCTCCTTTGCCTGCCGCTGTGCCTCCTTGAGCGTGTTCAGCTTTTCAGAGGTCGCGCCGATGGCGTCCTTGAGGTCTTTCTGCTTCTGGGCGAGAAGCTGTGTGTTGGAGGGATCGAGCTTCAGCAGGCGTTCAACATCCTTCAGCTCGGACTGCGTGGTTTTTATCGTGGAGTTTACTTGTTTCAGAGCCTTCTCAAGTCCCGTGGTATCGCCGCCGATCTCGACAGTAATACCTTTTATCCTGCTTGCCATTTACTCACCTCCATAGGCAAATTTCTTGCTTTTCTTGATGCAGTGTGATAATATTATTTTGCTGATTTGGTATTGCTCTTCTGAGCTGATCCATTCGTAGAATGAGAGTACGAATCATATCACAGCAGAGAGGTCAGATATTCAGCAGACAAATGAGTAAATCAACGAAACTATTAATTCCTGTAAAATGCTCATTATGGAATTAAGAAAGCAGTTGTGTGTTGACTGTAGTTGTCCCCCTGTTGTTTCTGTGCTTTACACCACAAAAATCGAGCCGAAAAAGATTATTTCACGTTCGGCTTTGTTTTGGTGCGTGTGAAGCAATATGCCGGATGATTGTTGTCCACGCACAAGTCAAAGTGCGTGGATTTTTTCGGTTCAGAAAGGAGGACAATCATGGCAAAGGTCTCTGGAAAAACTCACAGCAAAGAGCAACTCGACAACTGGGCAAATCAGCATAACCCGAACAACAAGGCATACAGGGCAAATGCGGATAATCACTCGAATCAGTTAAATCCGAACCGCAAAACACATCAAGCGATTCATAATTCTAGGCGAAGAAATAAAAATCCTTCTTGGCCGGAATGGGCACCTGACTATCCGGAATACGATAACTAAAAGTACGGAGAGATATTATGTCCAAACACTTCTTCGATTACGATGACGGTAACTTTGCGATGAGCATCTCCGATAATATGGCTATGGATACCGATGGCAATCTGATGATGCGCGTGGGTGATAACATGGCTATGGACATGGACACCGGAGATATTCACTTCATTTCATCATGGTCACGAGACGAGGATGAATAAAACTTAATAGCATTTTTGAGCCGCAGAGTTTTGACTGATAATCATTGCTCTGCGGCTTTTACTTTAAAAAGCGTCCATGTCCTCCTGCGTTGCGATACGGTCATACTCGATGCCGTCATTATCCTTCTCCGTCCACATATCCAGTATCAGACCGATAGTGAGCAGTTCCAGATCACGGACGGATACGCCGAGTTCCACGCACCGCAGGAGAAACAGGGGCGTGGTCATTTCCCTCGTTGAGGGATTTCGTTTTTTTTAGAAGCAACATCGGTCATCATGTTCGTACCCCACATTTCCAGTATCTCCGGAAGCACCTGGTAAATGCTGAACATATCAAACTGGTCGAGCCAGTCCTCAATCGTGCCGGGGATGGTAGGATCGGCATGATAAGCCATGATGTACGCCACGTTCTCGAAGATCTCCAGGTCCTCGATGGCGAAGGATTCGCCCTCGTCAGTGTTATCCTTGTAAGACTTTTCGAGCTTCGAGAAATCCTTAAAAATGTCCCGTTTGAATTTTGCCCTGTAGAGGCGAGGGACAGCGGCGGAGGAACGGAACTTTACCTCTTTGCCGCTGACCTCGATAGTTTTCTCAACCATTAGGTGTTACCTCCGCTGGGAGGGGTGGGAGCAACGGGCGTATACACAGAGGTATACCAGCCGTTGTAAACAGTGGTGGTAGTGGTGTCACCCGTGCGGGCTTTGACCAGACCGTCACCTCTGGGGTCGGCGGTAATGGTGAGCTTCTCTGTACCGGGCTCAATGTTCTCTTCCTTCGTCTGCGACTCGAGAGAGGGGCGGGACGAAGAGCAGTTATACAGCACATGGCGGATACCCTTCGCATCGCCGGTGAACTCAAACAGCAGAGCAAACTTCACGCTCTCGCCGATATCGCTCTTCTCCACAAGCACACCGTTGGCATCGCCATCCTCCTGGAGAATATCTGTTCTGAACCATTCGGGGATCAGTGCGATTTCCAGATCACCGGAGTAGCCGTTATTGGCATTGGTGCGGAAATACACGATATCATCCGCATAGAACGGAGAGGTCTCGCCCTGTGCCTCAAGGCTGATACTCACCGCGCCGGGGACGGGCTTGGGAGTTCCGTAGCTGTAGGTAGTAACACCGTCAACCACGGTTTCGGTCAGAATAGCCGCATGGACATTTTTCAGACCGTATTTGACTTTGTTAGGCATTGCCTTTTACCTCCATATCGAAATAATAAAGGACTTCATAGAGCTGTTCGCTCTCGATCCAGGTTTCAGACCTGTTATAAAAAATGCCGTGCCTGTCAAGCACAGCTTCGACTTTCTGCTCCGCCGTCAGGTCTTTCCGGTCGGTGTACAGCTCTATGTGGACTTCGTTGACTTTGAAATAAGCGTAGTTGTCGGCGTCGAAGTTGTT
>JBJDZF010000313.1:0-2768 GCA_051867855.1 Eubacteriales bacterium | reverse complement strand
GAGGCACATACACCACCCTACTGACCGAAGGAAGATTAGCGGCACACTTGTCTGCCATAGATCAAGAAGCACGCTCTCAAGTCGAATATCTGACCGCAGAGTTAGCCAAAAAGCGCGGCATTGATGAAAATCTCAAAGCAACCAATCCACTCATGTGGGTGCAAGAAATGAATAACTGTAAAGCATCCGCCGAGGAAATTGTGTTTTGGGAGGTGGTGTATCAATGACCTCTATTATCAAAGAACTTTGGTACGGAAATATTTGCCCGCAAGAGGACGGTATATTAGATAAGCCGGAGTTTAAGGAACTACTCTGCTATATGGCACGCCATCAAGCCGACCTCAAAGAAACCTTGACCGATAAGCAAAAAGAAGTTCTTGACAAGCTGATGGATAACCGAATTGAGTTTGATAGTCTTGCTGAAGCGGAAATATTTGAATACGGCTTCAAACTCGGCGCAAAGATGATGCTTGAAATGTTGTCATAATAAAACTGAATAGCTTAATAAAGCCCGTAGCAATGAATTTTTTTATGCTACGGGCTTTTGTGTCATACCGCTTTTATCGACAATAATTTACAAGTCATTGGCAGTAAAGCTAATCAAATCTATTGACAAGCTAAACGAAATCATTTATAATATATAATGTATATTTGTATTTGGAGGACGATATGGGGATTTCGGAACAAATAAGAGTTTTATGTGTCAGATCTAACATCAGTATGGCAGAATTGGCACGACGATTGGGTGTCTCGCCACAAAGCTTAAGCGCAAAGATGAAGCGAGAAAGCTTTACCATATCAGAACTTGAAAAAATTGCAGAAGCGGTAGGAGCTTCTTTTGTTCGCAAATTTGTATTATATAATGGGAATGAAGTATAAGAGGTATCGAAATGGCGATTTATAAATTGGGTGAATTGTTTTGCGGACCAGGCGGATTGGCTTGGGGAGCTACTAACGCTGATATTGGTTTAGATGACTACAAAATACAGCACGCATGGGCAAACGATTATGATAACGATACTTGCAATACATATAGACGTAATATTTGTCCTAATGAACCTGAAAGCGTGATTTGGGGAGATGTTAGAAAACTCGATTTGAAAAGTTTGCCAGATATAGATGCATTGGCATTTGGATTTCCTTGTAACGATTTTTCGGTTGTCGGAGAGCAAAAAGGGTTTAACGGTCAGTTCGGACCACTCTATTCCTACGGAGTGCAAATTCTAAAAACACATAAGCCATTATGGTTTTTAGCCGAGAATGTTGGTGGACTTCGTAGTGCAAACGATGGAAATGCATTTAATAAAATATTGTCCGATATGAAGGATGCTGGATATCGAGTATATCCTAACTTGTATAAGTTTGAAAAATATGGTGTTCCGCAGGCAAGACATAGAGTGATTATTGTCGGCATCCGTAATGATCTACCTTATAAATTCAAGATTCCAAGCTATCTGCCATATGCAGATGTAGATGTTTCTTGCCGCACTGCTATTGAGGTGCCGCCTGTTCCGGCAGATGCTTCGAACAATGAACTCACACAACAATCTGCTATTGTTGTGGAACGGTTAAAACATATCAAACCTGGCCAAAACGCATTTACTGCCGATTTGCCTGCTGATTTACAGCTCAATGTAAAAGGGGCAAAAATCAGTCAAATTTATAAACGTCTTGACCCAACCAAACCTGCGTACACTGTAACCGGCTCCGGCGGTGGCGGAACGCACATCTATCATTGGAGTGAGCCTCGCGCCTTGACAAATCGTGAAAGAGCAAGGCTACAAACATTTCCTGATACATATGTTTTTGAAGGTTCAAAAGAATCAGTAAGAAAACAGATAGGAATGGCAGTTCCTTGTGAGGGAGCAAAAATAATATTTGAAGCGATTCTTAAGACTTTTGCGGGTATAGAATACCCTTGGATAGAACCCAAATTAAGCGAATAGACGAAAGGAATGTAGTATGGCATATAATCATTGGTTTGTTTCAAGACAAAAAAGACAATTAACCACAATATTACCGGCTCTCATTGCGTTTAGTGATATTTGCGTTGGAAAGAAATGGGCAGGAAATACTGCGTTGCAATTAGCTTTTGAAGATGAGTTGCAACGACGAGACATTACCGAACATGGTAAACTAAGAGCAAGAAAACAAAATCAAGGCGGTGGAGGAACGAGAACGCTATTCAAACAGATGAAGGATCTCGGACTTGTGTTTACCGAGGATGACAATGGAAAATGCCGATTGACACTTATTGCCGAAGCAATTATCAAAGGTGATATTACTTTTGTTGAAGCAATGAGACTTCAGCTTCAGAAATATCAGTATCCTTCTGCGGCGTGTTGGTCAGGGAGCGGCGCGGTCTGCCGTTCCTTTAAAGTTCATCCTTTTCAATTTATTTTGAGATTGCTTAGATATACCCCTTTGGAAAATTACCTTACAAACGATGAACTTGCTTACATCGTAATTCATCAAGCCAATTCTGACGATGATGAAACTTTTAATGCCGTATCCGGTTGGATTCTTGCACACAGAAAAGACGGGAGTTTACCGCTTTCAATGATCGACCAAGTATGCATCACCGACAAGATGACAGCCGAGCAAGCAAAAGCTATTAAAGTTACGCAAACGGCATATCAAAACATTGCTAATACATTTTGTAACTACCTCAGTTTAACTCAGTATATTGATAGAGGGTACAAACAAATCAGTATACGAAGCGGCAAAGAACAAGAAGTAGACGCATTTATTCAATCAAAGCCGACATA
>JBJDZF010000312.1:0-12127 GCA_051867855.1 Eubacteriales bacterium | reverse complement strand
CATACGAAGCTCGCTGTTGAGGATCTTTTTTCTGAGGCGTATTGATTTAGGCGTAACCTCGATGAGCTCGTCATCGGTGATAAACTCGATCGCTTCCTCAAGGCTGAAAATAATCGGCGGTGTGAGCAGGAGCTTTTCATCGGCTCCCGAGGAACGGATGGCAGTAAGCTGTTTTTTCTTGCATGGATTGACGGTAATATCGTCGTTTTTCGGATTCTCTCCGACAATCATTCCCTCATATACCGGAGTCTGCGGACCCACAAAGAGATTGCCTCTTTCCTGCGTATTGAAAAGTCCGTAGCGCGTTGTCTCTCCGGTTTCGGAAGCCACGAGCGAACCTGTAAATCGCATAGTTATCTCTCCGCGGTAGGGCTGATATCCGTCGAACACGGAGTTCATGATCCCCTCGCCGTGAGTTGCCGTGAGAAACTCGGAGCGGTATCCGAAGAGGCATCTCGCAGGAATTGCGTATTCTATTCTCATACGCGAGCCCACAGGCGTCATTTCAAGCAAATCGCCCTTTCGCTGACCGAGCTTTTCTACAACGGCTCCCACATATTCCGAAGGAACATCAAGCGTAACGCGCTCCATAGGCTCGCATTTAACGCCGTCTATCTCCTTAAACAGGACTCTCGGGTTGGAGCAAAGCATTTCGTAGCCTTCGCGTCTCATCGTCTCGATAAGAATTGAGAGGTGCATCTCTCCCCTGCCCGCGACCTTGAATTCATCTGTAGTTTCCCCATCGCTCACTCGCAGTGATACATCGCGGAGAAGCTCCTTATAGAGCCTGTCGCGGAGCTGCCTCGACGTGACATATTTACCCTCTTTGCCTGCAAACGGTCCGTCATTTACGGATATAGTCATTTCCACCGTAGGCTCGCTAACCTTTACGAACTCGAGCGGTTCGGGAGCGGCAAGGCTTGTCACCGTATCGCCTATTGTGATATCATCGGCGCCGGAAAAGCACACTATATCTCCCATCATGGCACTGTCGACAGCCACACGGTTAAGTCCGTCTATCTGGAATATTCATACTATTCTGCTCTTTTTCGGCGGAACATCCTTGTTGTGGTAATTGCAGATATATACGTCCTGATTTGTCTTTATGTCACCGCGCTCAATACGTCCGATGCCTATACGTCCGACATAGTCGTTGTAATCGATTGAGGAAACCAGGAGCTGAAGCTCACCGTTCTCGTCTCCCTCGGGCGCAGGAATATAGTCAAGAATCTTTTCAAACAGCGGAACAAGATCCTTCCCGGGGACATCGGGATCATCGGTTGCGGTGCCTGCTCTGCCGGAGCAATAAAGCATGGGGCTGTCAAGCTGCTCGTCGGAGGCGTTGAGATCCATCAGAAGCTCGAGTATCTCATCCTCAACCTGTCCGATTCTCGCGTCGGGCTTGTCTATCTTGTTTATAACGATGATGACCCTGTGATTCAGCTCAAGCGCACGGCGCAAAACAAAACGCGTCTGCGGCATCGGTCCCTCCGCGGCATCCACGAGCAGAATTACTCCGTTGACCATCTTGAGTATACGCTCAACCTCGCCGCCGAAATCGGCGTGCCCCGGGGTGTCGACAATATTAATTTTAACGCCCTTGTAATGCACTGCCGTATTTTTGGCGAGAATGGTTATACCTCTTTCGCGCTCAATTTCCCCGGAATCCATTACGCAGGTTACGGTTTCCTGATTTTCGCGGTAAATACCGCCCTGCTTGAGCATTTCATCGACAAGCGTAGTCTTGCCGTGGTCAACGTGAGCTATAATAGCTACGTTCCTCAAATCTTGTCTGATCACAGATTTATCTCCTTAAACATAAAATCAAATATCACAATTAATAATTATAACACATTTATCGCATTAATTATATATTTTCTCTGACGAATTTTCACGGTATGAAAAAAATCTTATTGTGCATAATAACAACATAATTTGTAGATAATTGACAATTTGCGCGTCGTGTGCTATACTGGCGTCAATGGATCCGAGATTGAGATTCAAGAGGAGTTGATACCGATGATAAAATTACTGATTTTCGACCTTGACGGAACACTTGCCGATACGTTGCCCGCAATTCGGCACGGGGTAAATCTCACAATGCGACGATTCGGTTATCCGGAGCTGACATATGAGCAGATAAGAAGCATGATAGGCAACGGCGCACGAAAGCTGATTGAGCGCGCAATGCCGTCGGGTGAGGCGGCAGATGCCGAATATTTTGAAAAGGTATACGCAACTTATTGCGAAATGTACGCAAAAACGTACACGGAAACCACGGAGTGCTATGACGGAATATCCGATGCACTCGAAACCCTCTGCCGTCGCGGATATAAAATAGCTGTTCTTTCCAATAAGCAGAATGAGTTTGTCGGTACGCTTGTCCGTCAGCTCTTGCCTTCAGGTATCGTATCCGCGGCGCGCGGACAAACCGAGCTTCCCGTAAAGCCGAACCCTGCTGCCGCACTGCTTATTGCAGAGTCGCTCGGTGCAGACGCCTCCGAGTGCGCCTTTATCGGAGACAGCGACGTGGATATCAAGACCGCCCGAAATGCCGGTATGACTTCGGTTTGCTGCACATGGGGTTACCGCGACCGCGCCTATCTCGAAACATTCGCTCCTGACTATATAATAAATTCTCCATCGGAACTGACCGGGATTTTTATATGAGTTATGCGGGGAGGAAACTTCTTAAAAGAAGCTTTCCTCCCCGCGCCCCTCTTTCAAGAACTTCGGACTTGGATAAGTTATAACAGGTTTGAAAGCTTTTGAAAGGGGTGCGGGGGAAACCTTTTCACTTGAAAAGTTTCCCCCGCATAACAATATTCCTAAATTCCCCGCAGCTGTGCGGAAGGTATATACTCTCTGACGATTGCGAGAATTTTCTCCATATCATCCGTATCGTAAGCGCTGAACTGATCTCCGCCGATTATATCCCCCGAATCCTTAAAGGACTGAAGAAAGTATCTCCGAGCACCGCGTATCCACTCCCCGATAGCGTGAAAATCTTCAAACGCATGGAGCTCGCGGACAACGGTAGTTCTGAATTCGAAATCAACCCGCCCGTCAAGCAGAATATCAACGCTCCGCAAAACCCTGTCAAGGACATTATCCGCACCGCAGGTAACGGCATACTTCGCGGGAGAATTTTTAATATCCATGGCGACATAATCAACAAGGCGGTTTTCAATCACATATTCCAGACGGTCCGGGAAAGAGCCATTGGTATCGAGCTTCACACAAAGCCCCATGTCGCGTATGCAGCGCATAAGCCCGAAAACTCCGTCATCGAGCAGTGGCTCCCCTCCGGTAATACACACTCCCTCAAGAATCCCTCTGCGCTTTTCGAGGAAAGCAAACAATTCATCGAAGCTCATATTCTCACCGAGATTCGGAGTGAGTACGATCGATGCGTTATGACAGAACGGGCATCTGAAATTACACCCTCCCGCAAAAACTGTGCAGGCAACCTTGCCCGGGTAGTCGAGCAGTGTCGTTTTTTGCAATCCTTTAATTATCATTTGGCTTTACCTCGAGCAGGAATAAAAATATTAAGTGTTGTTTATTGCACGAATTGCGGAGTATATTTATCTTCCGCCCCGATGTCCTCCACCGCCTCCGTGCGACGATCCTCCGCCTCCGCCGCTACCGCCGGAGCCTCCGGAGGACGTATTTATCCTCACCTTTGTAACCGAACTTCCGAGGAATATATCCTCTTTGCCGACGAGATTCATCGTGGTATACCTTTCAAGAGGATAGGACGCCGACCTCTGTTTTTTCTTGTATGATACTATAATTCCGACCGTAATCGCGATAGCGACTATCAGCGCCGTAACGACTCCGCAGATGATCGGGACACGCGGAGACGCCCAGAGAAGCCCCGAATAAGCTTTTTCTGCCCTCGTAAGAAACGCCGAAGCACCGTCAGCGATATTTCCGGATTTTATATTGTCGTAAACATCCGAGGCATCAAGTATTCTGTCGACCTCGGTGTTGCTTATATTTGAATAAGCGTCACCGTATGTATAAATATCATAATAATATGTGCCGGAGCTTTTTGTAATAATCAGCAATACAATATCGTCTTTTGTACTTATGCTGTTTTTGCGGCAGAAATCATCTCCCTCATAATACGAACCACCGTACGTGGCAACAATAAGCGATGCTCCCGATTTGTCGGAAAGCTCTGAAGCCTTGATCTCAAGCTCATTTATCTGACTTTCACTCATGTATTTTGCATCATCATACACATGCTTCTCCACAGGAGCAGCATATAAGGCTGTTGTGAAAGCAGAGAGAACGAGCACACAAAAAGCAAGAAGCAACGTGATCATCATTGTATTTTTCAGCATATAAACGCACCTCCCAGAAGAGCGATGCAGCTTCCCGCGACAGCGGCAACAGTCCCCGCAAAAGCAAGTATCTTACCGATGCTGAACGGGTATTCGCCGTATATTTTTCCGGTGTATCCGTTCATCGCGTACGTGTAGACCCGCTTCTTATCCTTGTATGTCAGTATCCATATCGGCATGAGCGAATACTCCCAGTGGCTCTTGAGTATATGCACAATTTCCTGCAACACGTTGACGGTCGAATATCCGTCCATAGTACGGCGCAAAAGCGTGTCGGCGTATCCGTTCATCCTTCCGCGCACCTCGGCTGTAAGCTTTTCGCGCTCAATGTCCCTCTTTTTAGCCGTAAAGCCCGAAAGATACGGCAAAGAGAAGTCCATAAGAGAATCTGACGGATACGGCAGGACCCCCTCAAGCATTGCCTTATCCGCGTCGCTCAATGCGGAGGTCACGATATCCTCGAAGTGTATATCGCCGTCACGGCGCAACTTGAATCTTGAAGTCTCCGTATATTGGTAATCTCCCGAAACCCAGGTACGCACACGCGTCGCCATCGCGTCGGCGGAGCATCTTGTATCCGCGTCCGTAACCCAGAACGGAAAATAAACGCCCGATATCTTATCCACCTGTCCCGGTTCTATAAAGCCCTTCGGAAGGAACCACTTCTTTTTCGCATTTTTGAGGAACATTTCCTCTGCCTGCTTCTTGTCATATTTAAACGGTATTATCTTATCGGGGCGCATCTGTCCCGAAAGCTTTCCGACAAGGACTATCGGATTATGGCAGTAATAGCAAAAATCCGCAGCAGTGTTTTCATCCGAAACTATCTCGGCGCCGCAATTCGGGCACTGATACTCGTTCATATGATTGCAAAAATCATCAGCGTTTTTAAAGGTTTCCTCTGCCCTTTGAGCCGAGTCTGTCTCCTTAAGTTCAGATTCATCGAACTCGGAAAGGCAGAATTCGCAGCAAAATTTTTGTTTTTCCGCGTCAAACAGAAGTCCCGCGCTGCAATTCGGGCACTGATATGTCACCGTGGTGTTCAATTTTAATACCTCTCGTCGCACATGGTGCGTCTGAAAATAAATTTATATTTTCGGTAAGCGCCTGATATCAAATGTCCTGATCTGTTTTTTTAATCTTTCTTATGTCCGCAGTTGGAGCAGAACTGACCACCGCTGTTTTTCGTACCGCATTCAGTGCAGAACCACGAATCGTCTGCGGTGGGTCTTGGCGAACCGCACTCGGAACAGAATTTTCCCGTGTTCAGCTTACCGCAGGAGCACTTCCACTCGCCGGCAGGCGCGGGCTTGGGGCTTCCGCATTCCGAGCAGAATTTTCCTGTATTTACTGCGCCGCACTTGCAGCTCCAGCTTCCGGAGGGTGCGCTTGCCGCCGCGCGCGCCTGCTGCTCCTCGCGAGCACGTGCCTCATTCTCCATCTGGCGCGCGTTGGTCTGACTTGCAGAAGCCATAAAGCCGCCGCCGGCGTTCATACCTATCCCCATACCCATAAACGCCGCGGTACTTCCCCCCGAGTTGCTTCCCGCCGCCTCAAAGCCACGTGCCATTGCGCCCTGAATGTATCCTTCGCGCACGGATGCGTCGCCGAGCATAGCGCCCTGGTTTCTCATGTTGATGAGCTTCTTTGACTCGTCGTCATAGGAAATACTTGCAATACCGACATTCAGAACCTCAAATCCGCGGCACGCCTTCCAGTTCTCGTCCAGTTCCTCGGACATATATTTCGACAGCTCACGCGATTTGGAGGTTACAAACGATATCCTTATATTGTCGACGGACATCTGGTTGATCGCTGCCTGGAGCGCCTCAAGAAATTCCGACAGATACTGCTCGTTTATGTCGTTGATATCAACATAGTCCTTATTTTTAGCCACGACCTCCGCATAGAATTTGAGCGGGTCGGTAATTTTTATGGAATATGTTCCGTGAGCACGGAGGAAAAGCTCGGAGTTATAGAAATTATCAAAATAGTTTATCGGCGTTTTGGTGCCGAATTTGATGCCCTTTATCTCCTGAAGATTTACAAAATAAGCCTTCTGCTTGCCGGACGGCACGCCTCCGAATTTTACTCTTCCGAAGCTCTCGGAAAGAGACGCTCCGAAATGCCCGCTGAAAAGAGACGGCGTGCTTTTACTGTCAACCTTATAATACCCTTCCTCGGCGGTAAAATCGACGACCTTGCCTCCGTCCACGAGCATCATAAACTGATTCGGATACACATGTATTATCGAACCGTCGCTGATGTAGTCCTCCGTTCCCTTTTTATTGTTGTTTCTCTTGTCGTTTTTTCTGACCTTGACACCCTTTGTAAATACCGTAGTATCTCCCATGTTGTCCGCCTCGAGCACCTCGAGCCACTGGTCGGCAAGTCCTCCGCCGACCGCATTGAAAAATGCCTTTACGATTCCCATATTGATCTTCTCCTTACAAAATTTAATAATTATTATCTGAAAGATGTTCCGTCAGAGCAGAGCAGATCTTTTCTCATGACGGTGTACCACTGTCGCGTCGGATCCCCGGAGAGCACGCCGAGCTTCTGCTTCATTGCCCCGACAAGCATTTCGGGGTTAAGGTATTTATCGGGAGATGCCGCAAGAGTCGTCACTATCCCGACAATTCCGCTCTCGGCATCGAACCTCGCTTCAAAGCTTTTTATCAGGGGGATTATGTCGATCTCCCTTTCCCCTGCTTTCGTGTTTTTGACGGCAGTCAACGGAGAATGAGAAAAGAGGTACTCCGTATCTGCCGCAAGAGCCGACGACGCGTTGTCGGTGAAAACATTGATCTCGTACAGTGCCCACGCAATATCGGAAAACTTGGTGGACGGAATATACACGTCTGTGATATAAAGCTCGTCGGTCAGCTCGCGGTTCATTCTTTCCATAATTTCACGGCAGCTTATATCCGAGTCGATCTTGACATCCAGATATTCGCACTCGCTCTCCGTGCCGATAGAAAGCGGAGAAGAAAAAACAAGCTTCGGATGAGGGTTAAAGCCCTTTGTATACCAAAGCGGGATCTGAGAGCGCTTCATTACGCGGTTGAAGGTGCGCTGAAGGTCAAGGTGAGAAATATATTGAAGATTTCCCTTTTTTACAAACTTCAGTCTCGCGGTAAACGCCGCAGGAGTGTTGTTCGCGGTATTCGTTGTACCGATCATATTTCCGTTTTGTTCGTTTTGTTTGCCTTCGGACAGCACGTGCGCTCACCTCCCAGTCTGTTTGCACCGCAACCGCTGCAGCTTTCGCGGCAATTCGGAGTTGTTTGTTCTCCGTAAGCCTTTGCTCTCTCCCGCAGAAGGAATTCCTTTGTTACGCCACAGTCGATAATATCCCACGGCAGAACCTCGTCAAGTCCGAACTTCCTGTTTGCGTAAAATGCGGGATCCGTTCCAGTCCGTTCGAAAACGGAAAGCCATCTGTCGTAATCAAAACATTCATCCCATGCGTCAAAAGCAAAATTTTCCTCGCAGGCAAGCTCGAGTGCGGCACAAAGTCGCCTGTCTCCTCTTGCGAGCACGGCTTCAATGCGGCTGACCCGCGCGTCATGATGGTTGTATCTGATCTTTCTGTCGGTAATTTTCGAGCCTATATACGCCTGCTTTTTTTCCAGCTCCTCTATCGTGTCCTGTGCTTCCCACTGAAACGCCGTGAAAGGCTTCGGAATGAAGCAAGACACACTTATCGTCACCTGCACAGAGCGTGCCCTGTTTCTCGACGGACATTTGTAGTACGCATCTATCACGTGCTCCGCAAGTTCAGGTATACCCTCAAGATCTGCGTAAGTTTCCGTCGGAAGTCCCTGCATAAAATACAGCTTAACCGTATTTTTGCCCGCCTCAAAAGCCACGCCTACCGCGCGCAACAGATCCTCCTCGCGCACGTTTTTATTGATAACGTCGCGCAGGCGCTGTGTTCCCGCCTCCGGGGCAAAGGTAAGCGATGATGAACGTACGGTAGCTATCTTATCCATAAGCTCCTTTGTAAAGCTGTCGACGCGCAACGACGGGAGCGAGAGGTTTATCATCTTGTCGTCCGTCCATTCGAGAAGCAGATCCGTCAGCTTCTCAAGCTCGGTATAATCGCTGATGGAAAGCGAGGTGAGCGATATTTCGTCATATCCGGTGGACTCGAACAGACATTTTGCCTGTCTGTTGAGCACCTCGGGAGTTTTTTCCCTCACCGGACGGTATATTATCCCCGCCTGACAGAAGCGGCAGCCGCGTATACAGCCGCGATAGACCTCGAGCATCACTCTGTCGTGTACGGTTTCGATATACGGCATGACCACCTTTTCCGGGAAATATGCCGTATCCATGTCGGCGATTATCCTCTTTTGCACTCTGCTCGGAATATCGTCGAATTTCGGCGTATACGCTTTTATTGTGCCGTCACAGTTGTAGGTGACCTCATACAGCGACGGAACGTACGCGCCCTTGACTGAACGCGCCGCCTCATGGAGATACTCTGCCCTTGTGTATCTTCCCTCGTCCTTCATTTTGATGTAGAGACGTACCAGCTCGACGAGCATTTCCTCCCCCTCGCCGATATTGAAGAGGTCGAAAAAATCGGCTATCGGTTCGGGATTATAGGCACAGGGACCGCCTCCTATGACAATGGGGCAATCCTCCGTGCGGTCTGCGGAACGCAACGGTATCTTTGCGAGCTTCAGCATTCCGAGCACATTCGTGTAGCTCATCTCATACTGGAGCGTAAATCCGACAAAATCGAATTTTCCGAGTTCGTCGCCGCTCTCGCAGGCACACAGCGGCAGGTCATACTCCCGCATTTTCTCCTGCATATCGATCCACGGATCGTACACTCTTTCGCACCAGATATCCTCCTCACGGTTGAGTGCTCCGTAGAGTATACGCACGCCGAGATTGGACATACCTATCTCATATGTGTCCGGGAAGCAGAAGGCGAAACGCGCCTTCACCGCATCCCTGTCTTTTATTATCTGTCCGAACTCTCCGCCCGAATACCGACCGGGCTTTGAGACTGACTTTAAAATCGTACTCGTGTATCTGTTCATTTTTCCTTTCTCCGATCCGTCGCGCCATCATTCTCCGGCACTGCGGAACGCTCTTTGCCGCATTGGCGTTTTTCCTTTTCTTTGCGCTTATCCTTCCTTTTCTCTGCCTTTGCAAGCTCCGCCTCAAATTCCTGCGGAATATTGCACCGTGCCGCGATATCCGATATTCCGAGCCAAAGCAGCTGATACAGAATGATAAAGAAGGAGTTCACGCTTTCTGCCGCGCCAAGCACGGAAAGTGCGACGGCAAGTGCCGCCGTGACGGCGGTAAACGACGCACGCACCACCGCTCCCGCCTTATCCGCGCGGACGATCTTTTTGCAGAACACCGCGATCTCTACCAGCTTCAGTCTCGAGGAACACGCATAAATTCCCGTATCCTTCACCGCAGACGGTTTTCGGGGCGGTCTGTAAAAATCGCGGAGATTCTTATGTATCACGTTGACCGGCGGAGCGCCGCTCTCACGCGTCGCGGCGACGAAATGCCCGGAGATCACTGGGTCATAGGTCTCTATTGCAACGCTGATGCCATTGTCGGCAAGCATTTCACACAGCTTGTCAAAAAGCGGTTCGGGTTTATAATTGAGTATTATTTTCGCCGCGGGTTTTGAATCTATGACGAGGTAGAGAATATTTATGCGGTCGTCATCGTCCCCGAGCAATATTCCGTAACGTCGTATGAAATCTTTTTTTCCGAGGATCACGCTCTTTTTGCGGTCTATGACCGCCTCAACTCCCGCTCTTGCCACTCTGACAAGCTTCACGTCAACACCGCTCGCTCCGGACTCATCCGGCACACCGTCAAACACTCCCGCCATCGGTCCCTTTATAACCGAATAAAGCGCGCGAAGGCTCTCCATGACCTCACGGGTCTTTCCCTCGTCATAGATCTTTATTCCGTTGTCCTCCGGACGGCATCCGCCGAAAAGGTGCCTGTCACTGAAAACGATCGCGTCGCAGTTTGCGGCACGTCTCGCATCTTCGACACTTCTTATATAGCACCCCCTCTTTGCAAGCCTGTGCGAGGATATGAAAAACGGCAGGAGGCGCGATGTCTTGGCGCACAGCGGTACAAGCGCGAGAAATGAGATCATGAGCGAGCACGACGCCTCTGCAAGTTCTGCGCCGAGTATCATTGCCAGCACCGCCGTGAGAACCGAGAATACGAAAGCGGGAATGATCCAGTATTTTATCAGGGGCAGTACATTATTCTCCTCATCCTCGTCAACGTCGGGTATGTCGGTCATCACATTTTCCGTCAGCACCGGCTCGTAGACATTTTTGTCCACCCCAAAGCCGCCCCTGTACATTTTCTCCGCGAGCGACCCGGCGCCGTCTGACTGCACCATGGTATAGATCTTCATATTGCCCGAAAGTCCCGCGGAATTACGCGCCGTTCGTTTTTCCCTGCACAGCTGTGCCGCAAGAGAAATCAGAATATAGAATATCGGAACGGAATTGAAGAGCAACGGCAAACCGTCGGATGAGAATATACAGGACACCGCACCGTAAAGCACGGTCAGCGCCGATGTCATGGCGATCACCGAATTAATGCCCGCGCCTGCCGTGAGCAGTCTGCGAAAACCGTCCGCAATCTTCTTTGCGGACAAAGCCGCGGCAAGGACAAGCAGCTGCATATCTATCAGTATATATGTCACGGGGTAATTTACGTAATCAAGCAATCCCGAAAGATGCACGGAAAGCAGAGGCATAAGCTCGAGAAGGAGCGAGGCGAGCAAAAGAACACAGGTCCCGGCAAGGCGGACAACCATGCGTGTAAATCGCGAGTTTGTCGACGATTTGGCGGATTCCGTCGCCCCCTCCTCGATTTCGATCCCCTCGTCGGACGTGTCGTGCCACTCCGGCATACCGACGCCGAAAACGTCACTTTCATCGTCATCGGTATCAAAATCCGTGTTGATCTCATCCGACGCAGTCGCATCGGATATAAACGGTAGTGGATCTGCATTAAGATCACCGACGTTATCACCCGATTTTTCTTCGTTATACGATGGCAGATCCGATTCGTATTGGTCACCGGGCAAGCCATCCTCCGCAACGGTATCCGTTTCCGGCGCGGAGGACATATTCTCCGCAACAACATCCGTTTCCGTGGCTTCGGGTGTATCCTCTGCCACAAACGCATCGTTGAAGAAAAGAGGCTGTGAATGATCTTCAGTATCTTCGCCGAAAAAGCTTTGTGACTCACCGTCTACGTCTAAAGTATGGGAATCATCATCAGGGTGCTCTGACGGCACCAGCGGTATAACCTCGCCGTCCTCTCCGTAAAGAACAAGCTTATCGGTGCCGCCGTCGCCGTCATATGTATTTTCGGTGTGTTCGTAATCCTCATTGGCAGACGCATCTTCCACGGTTTTCTCCTCGGCGACATTCTCATAAACCGCGGCATCGTCGGGCAACGGCTCCGGCTCGGGCTCGCAATCGGCGTTATCCTTAGAGGGAATTTCATTTACATTGTAGGAATTCCTCTCATACCACGGAACGTCATCGTCGGGGATTGCATCGTCCTCCGCTTCTGTGTCCGTTTCCGCTTCCGTCTCTGCTTCTGTTGCCGCTTCCGTTTCTGTTTCAGTTTCAGTTTCCGCTTCCGTTTCCGCGTACATAACCGCATTTGTGTTTTGCTTTGCTTCCTCCTGCTCTCCTGCTTCTGCAGAGGAAGCCGTGTCTGCGATGTCCTCCGGGTCTGAAGAATCATTC
>JBJDZF010000311.1:0-2783 GCA_051867855.1 Eubacteriales bacterium | reverse complement strand
AGCTTCTTTCAAGAAGTTTTCTCCCCGCAAAAGCAATGGTATCATCGTATTATGCTGGGGAAACTTTTCAAGAGAAAAGGTTTCCCCAGCCCCCTTTCAAAAGCTTTCAAACCTGTTATTATTTATCCAAGTCCGAAGTTCTTGAAAGAGGGGCGCGGGGAGGAAACTTCTTGAAAGAAGTTTCCTCCCCGCAAAAACATCATGCCCAGTACTATTCTCCGAGATAGGCTTTTTTGATACGTTCGTCGTTGATAAGCTCGGAAGCGTTACCCGACGCCGAGATAGAGCCGGTTTCGAGAACATAGACGCGATTGGAGATAGACATAGCTTTCTTTGCATTCTGCTCGACAAGAAGCACTGTTTTTCCGGCGTCTCTGAAAGACTTGATTATATCGAATATTTCGGTCACGAGCAAGGGAGAGAGTCCCATCGACGGCTCATCCATGACGATCAGATCTGGATTGGCAAGCAAAGCACGTCCCATGGCGAGCATCTGCTGTTCCCCGCCCGACAGAGTTCCCGCCATCTGTCGCTTGCGCTCCTCAAGTCTCGGGAACTGCCTGAAGACCTCTTTCATCGATTTCTCGATGCCCGACTTGTCACTTCTCGAATAAGCCCCCATTAGAAGATTGTCATAGACCGACAGATGCTGGAAAACACGCCTGCCCTCGGGGACGTGTACAAGCCCTTTGGACACTATCTTGTGTGCGGGCATTTTAGTTATATTAGTGCCGTCGTACTCAATAACTCCTGCCTTTGAGGGTATAAGTCCGGTAATTGTATGCAGAGTAGTGGTCTTTCCGGCACCGTTCGCACCGATAAGCGAGACGATCTCGCCTCTGTCTACATGGAAAGATATGCCCTTGAGCGCCCTGATAACGCCGTAATAAACCTCGAGACCTTCTACATTCAGCAAATGTTCAGACATTTAAAATTGACCGTTCCTTTCCGGTGATGTAAACAGTTATGCCACGCGGTGCGCCGCAAAATCCGTGCTATCATTCACCAAGATATGCCTTTACGACATCGGGATTGTTCAAAACCTCGGATGTCGGACCCTTTGCAAGCTCCGTTCCGAAGTTGAGAACGCTGATCTTCTCGCAAATACCGCTTACAAGCCGCATATCATGCTCGATGAGCAGGATAGTGATTCCGAACTTATTCCTGATAAAGGTTATATCATCCATAAGCTCCTGCGTCTCATTCGGATTCATTCCCGCCGCAGGCTCGTCGAGCAACAGCAGCTTCGGATTCGTAGCCATAGCTCTCGCAATTTCGAGCTTTCTCTGCTTACCGTAAGGAAGATTCTGAGCGAGATAATCGCTGTACTGCGCAAGTCCGAATACATCGAGAAGCTCAAGAGCACGACGCCTGAATTCCTTCTCCGAGGAAAAATGCCTCGGCAGACGCAGAGTAGACTCAAGCATCGAGCAGCCTATCTGATTTCCAAGCCCGACCATGACGTTTTCGGCAACGGTCATATTATTGAAAAGCCTGATATTCTGGAATGTACGCGCAATACCCTCGCGGTTCACATCAAGCGACGATTTCCCCGTAAGGTCCTTGCCGCACAGGTAAAATCTCCCCGAGGTCGGCTTGTAAACTCCGGTAAGGATATTGAAAACCGTGGTTTTACCGGCACCGTTGGGCCCTATAAGCCCGTACAGTTCCCCGCGGTTTATGCAAAGGCTCACATCGTCAACTGCCTTAAGTCCTCCGAACTGAATACACAGGTGTTCTGCCTTGAGTACAGGAACGGAGACGTCAAGCCCTTCTGCCGCACTGTTCATTGATTCAAAGTCCTGCATTGTCGGAATCCTCCTTTTGCGCAGAATCCGGCGTACCTCCGGTGTTTTCTGTTTGTCCGTCCCCGCCTACTGCGCACTGATCATTTCTGGCGCTTCGCTGATTTGATTGGGTAGATTCGGATTTAAGAGAGTTGAAATCGTTTTGCATAATAGCCATAGAAACGATGTCAAATCCGAAAATACCGAGGAGCAGATATGCGATTCCGTCGCCAATTGCAGAGTAACCGTGTTCGGCAAACCAGTCTTTGACTATCTTTCCCCTGGTAAACCACCAAAACAAGGAATAAAAGGGTACGAACACAAGGCACAGCATTTCGCCTGTGCAGCTTGACTCGTCCTTTTGGATCGCCCGAATATTTTGGACTAGTAAATACTTCCAGTAGATTGTGTAGATACCGAAGGTTACGATCGACAGAAGAATACAAACGCCGATTTTTCGTTTGTTAAGAGGTGCATTATTTCTGATCCTACTCCAAAGATACTTCCAGTTGAGCTTTGCGCGCAAAGGCGCAAGCTTCGGAGAGGCATTGATTATCATCATGACAATGAGTATAAGTGCGTAAACAAGGTACTTCGCACCGGCAAGATCTCCTGTAAGATTTGCCTGAAGCTTTACGTTTATAAACACGAGAAGCATGGACGACAGAAGGCTTCCCGTGAGACTTCCCATACCTCCGAGCACCACCATAACAAGAATTTCTATGGAGTAATTGTAGCTGAACGAGGTATACGTAACGACCGAGTAATTGGAATACAACGCACCTGCTATTCCCGCAAAGAACGCGGCTATCGCGAAGACCATCAACTTGTAAAACGTTATATTGATGCCCATTGCACGCGCGGCAATTTCGTTGTCTCTTATAGCCTTGATTGCTCTTCCGTGCTTGCTGTCCGAGAGATTTCTGATACAGAACAGCGTTATAAGCACCACGACAAAAGCGACTATAAACAGCGTGCCGTCATATTTTTCCCCTC
>JBJDZF010000310.1:0-2790 GCA_051867855.1 Eubacteriales bacterium | reverse complement strand
TTCAGGATATCAATCACGCACTGACAAAACTCCCGGCGAAGACGTGGGAAGAATGAAGGAGTCTATTTTATACTCTAAGAATTCTGAACGAAGTGAAAAGTTAATATCGTTATGCTCTTGACAAACTCCGAAAAACGGTTATAATATAAATGAACACGTTCATAATAAAGAGGCGGGAGAGCGGATGCCGATGCAAAAGGTTCCATCGGAAACGTCGGAGCGTTCCGTACAGACTTTCGTCCGGATACGAAAAAAAGCGATCGTCATCCTCACGGCGATTTTGCTCACGGTTGCGCTTCTCGGCGGCGTTTTTGCGATCTACGTCGGCAATTACTACCGTGCGAATGCGCAAGCAATCGAGGCGTTTTCTCCTGCCGTGGAGATTGAGGAGAGCTCGCTTGACGACGGTACGCTGGTCTTTCGCCCACCGGATGCGTTGAGCGCCTTCATCTTTTATCCGGGGGGCAGGGTAGACTATACCGCCTATATTCCCCTCATGCGAGAGCTTGCGAGTGGCCGCGTACTCTGCCTGCTCGTCAAAATGCCGTTCAACTTAGCGGTATTCGATATCAACGCGGCGGACGGGTATCGGGAAATGTTTCCCGAGATCGAACAGTGGTTTATCGGCGGACATTCGCTGGGCGGCGCTATGGCGGCGTCGTTCATCGCCGGGCATACGGAGCAATTTTCAGGACTCGTTCTTCTCGGCGCGTACTCGACCGCAGATCTTTCCACATCAGGAACGGCGGTGCTTTCGGTCTACGGAAGCCTCGACGGAGTGATGAACCGCCAAAAATACGAAAAGTACAAAAAGAATCTCCCGAAGGATGCCGAGGAGTACATCATTGAGGGCGGCTGCCACGCGGGGTTCGGTATGTACGGCGTGCAGAAGGGCGACGGAACACCCACCGTCTCCTCACAAGAACAGATCCGCATGACTGCGGAGTATATTGTGTCAATGATCCGCTCCGCAGAGGACTTCGAGCGGAACTTGATGCCTTGATCTTACCAAAGAAAGAGAAAATAAAATGCCAAAGATCATAGAAAACGTCAAAGAACAGCTGCTTTCCGAAGCAAGGCGTCAGATTGAGGAGCGCGGGTATGCGCAAACGACTGTGCGATCGGTCGCCGCTGCGTGCGGCATCGCAGTCGGAACGGTCTACAATTATTTCCCATCCAAAGACATGCTGATCGCGTCATTCGTCGTCGCCGACTGGTTTGAAGCGACCAAGGATCTGACGGAGCATCCGCCGAGCACTGCTGAAGAGGCTATCCGAAGCGTATATGATCTGCTAAGAGATTTTTCAAATACCCACCGTGCGCTTTTCACCGACCATGATGCGGCAAAGACCTTTTCCGCAATTTTTTCGGAGCGGCACAAACAGCTTCGTGACCAGCTTGCCGTTTTTTTTCTCCCATTCTGCAAGGAGGGAGGTCAAAAAGATCCCGAATTCCTATCACAGTTTTTTTCGGAATCCGTGCTCACGTGGGCAATGGCAGGCGTGGAGGTTGAGAAGCTTGTGACGGTTTTACAGAAAATTCTGTGACTTGACAGTCACGAGCAAAGTTATACGAAATCCGGCGTTATCTTGCAGAGATCGATTCTTTTGCACTCTGTGGATATCAGCTGTATTTGATTGCTTTCACTCCGTTTGAAACGCATAACAAAAAAATGATAGCTTATATCCGCCGAAAGCAGCCCCCATCTCGTCGGGAGTCAAGGCTCCCCACCCCGGGAAACCGAAATTCAAGAACAAAATTATCTTAATAAAAGGAGAATCCCATGAGCAGTTTTGAAAACCTTCGCATCGTAGATAACTTCTACCAGACATCTCTCTTCTTCCCCATGCCGACCGTTATCATCAGCACCCTGTGCGAGGACGGCACGACGACGCTGGGACCTTACTCTCTCGTTCAGCCGTACTATGTGGCTGGTAAGAGTTTTTACGCAATGCTCCTCTCCTGCCGTAACTCCTCAAACACCGCGCAGAACATTCTCAGAAACGGCAAATGCACCCTCAACTTCATTGATGATGATCCCAAGTCCTTCAAGGAAGCGGTCAAGCTTTCCTGGCCTGGCGATAAACCGAGCGAAAAGATGCCCAAGTGCAACTTCCGCCTTGAAAAGTCGCTCATAGAAGAACAAACGGGCGAGAAACGTCCGATGGTACTCTCCGATGCGATCCAAGCGATTGAATGTACTTGGGTGCGCGAGCTGGACGGTGCGGATCAGGATCAACCGGGCGAGCTGAATGGCTACCCCGAGCCTTACCATGATTTCAATGGCATCACGAGCAAGTTCGGCGCACACTTCATTCTGAAGATCGATAAGATACTTATGAAGAAAAAGTACAGTGATGCGATCATCAACGGCGTGAGAGCGAAGGATTTCCCCGCGCTACCCGTCGATTACGGTTATCGCGACTCCAAAAACTTCTGGTTCCACAGAAAAACACGCATGAGAGCCGAGCTGCTACAGGTACGTAAGGCGACGCTCGAATCCGTTCGCTATGCAGCTGACCGCGCTGACGATAAGATCAAGTTCACCGACGACGCACTCGAGACCATCCTCGGTGTGCCGCGCGTTTTCCTGTCCGTCGTGCTCAAGGGCTGTGTTACCTGGGCAAAGGAGAACGGCGTGGAGCTGATCACCGCCGAGCATATGAAGATCATCAACGACAAGCGCTCTAAAGAAAAAGATAAGAACAAAAAGTGAGCTCGACGAGGCTTAGCTCCCCGGGGCAAAATTTAATTCATATAACGGAGGAACAGATATGAAAGTAGTACTCG
>JBJDZF010000309.1:0-12189 GCA_051867855.1 Eubacteriales bacterium | reverse complement strand
TGCGGTGTTCAAGGACAGCACAAACGTCCTGCACAACGGTATGATAGAAAAGATTTACCCGTCCGATTACAGCGTGTCCGTAAAAGTGAGCAACGGAGAATTCCTTATTCCGAAAGCAGCCGCAGAGACGTATTTTGCGGTGACGGACTCGGTTGCGTGCGAGAATATCGGCACGATTCCGTACTGTAAGCTCTCCGAGTTGTGTAAAGCCAACGGACGCACACTGCTTGTTTACGGAGATATGGCGGTCGTTGCGGGGGATGGCTCACCGTTTGACAAAGACAGAGATGCCGTCATGCTCGAGCGAATGAAAAAGTTCTTTACGGACGGTCCGCTTCTCTCGGAGCTTGATTGCGAGCAGAGCCGGACGGTCGTCGCCAAGACCGGGGACTTGGGGACGGTCAAATACTGCCAGTCTCCGAGTATTGCGGTGAAGGACGGAGTAATATGGGAGACGATGGACTCCTACGGACAGACATATGTCTACAGGAGCACGGACGGCGGAAAGAGCTTTGAGAACACCGCCGTTATAAGCAACTTCAATTACGCCACCGTTTTTGTCAATAACGGAGCCCTGTATCTTATCGGGCGTGTCACCTATAATAATATGGTGACGGTCGGCATATGCCGCAGTACCGACGGAGTCAACTGGTCGCAGATGAATTCCTCGCAGGGAGTTCTTCCCGGCGGCGAATGCAATGTTCACGGCGCGGCGACTCCGGTGCTGTTCGCCAACGGAAGAATATATAAGGCGTTCGGGCGCATGGGCAAGACATGGAAGGAAAAGTGTCAGGCGTTCATGGTGAGCGCGGACGCAAGCGCGGATCTGCTGGATCCCGCAAGCTGGACTGTGTCGGATTCCTTCACCTTTGAAAGCTCCATGTTTACAAATCATGCAAACGGCTCGAAGATCCCGAGCTTCGTTTACATCGAGGAGGGCAATGCGGTTGCCGGAAAAGACGGAAGTATATATGCGATGTACAGGGTCAATTCGCAACCGGATCCCGGATATGTCGTGATACTGAAGCTGTCTGCCGACAATAAGACACTCAGCTTCGAGAGCGGAAATATCAATTCGGTCATAAAATTTGACGGTGGAGTTACAAAGTTCACCGTGAGGTACGACGAGGCGACCGACCTCTATATATCCCTTGTGAACAATATTACGTTAAAAGAGGGGATATGGCAGAGAAACGTGCTTTCGATCGCCGTCTCAAAGGATATGTATAACTGGGAGATCGCCGATACCGTTCTTACGGACAGAACGATGATGAACGAATACGTCAGCGTAACAAGGCACGGCTTCCAGTATGTGGACTGGGTGATCGACAACGGGGATATCCTCCTTGCGGTGCGCGAGGCAATGGATGATTCGGAGCTGTTTCACAACGCGAATTATCTGACCTTCTACCGCCTGAAGGATTACAGAAGCGTAATTTCGGATTTTATAGAGGAAAAGTGAGGAAATAAAGCAATGAAATGCGTTTACAGGCTGGCGCCCGATTATACGGTTGTCGCGTCGTCTCCGGCACCGTCGGAGGTGTTTCTGGGGAGTCCCGGACTTTGCATACTTGAGGACGGCAGTCTTATTGCCACAATGGATTATTTCTGCGCCAAAAACAGCAGATTCGCCATGAACAATCAGGGCTGTGTTTATAAGTCGCGCGACGGCGGAAAAACATGGGAGAAAAAAGCGGAATATCCGTTCTATCATGCACGTCCGTTTGTTGCCGGAAACAGACTTTATGTTTTGGGGCACAACGGTGACCTGAAAATAATCTGCTCCGAGGACGGAGGCGAAAGCTTCGGGGAGGTGGCGACGCTCACATCCGGCGAACGCTGGCATCAGGCACCATCCAATTACGTGTATGCAAACGGCTGTATCTATCTTGTTATGGAGAAGTCTCTGTACAATGACTGCCGCGCGTGGAATGTATCGACTCTTGCGCCCGTGCTGATGCGCGGAAATGTACGAAGCGATCTTACAAAGGCGGAGAACTGGACATTTGCGAGCGAGCTGGCATTCAGAGACGTCGTAAAATACGGGGAGAAGAATCTTTTCGGGGTTCCGTTTTATAAGACGGAGCCGTGTCAGAATGTCGATATCTGCTCGGAGCCGGTGGTGCGTAAGTGCGCGCCGGCGGGATGGCTTGAAACAAATGTGGTGCAATTTAGAGATCCCGAACATCTTTGGTGCGACGAAAGCGGTCACACCTTCCATCTGTGGATGCGCGCCCATACGGGAAGGACGGGTTACGCCGCCATTCTCAAGGTCACGGAAAATCCCGACGGAACAATGACCACCATGACCGAAAAGGCTCCCTCGGGAGACGATATAGTTTATGTTCCGTGCCCGGGTGGTCAGATGAAGTTCCACATTCTGTATGACGAAAAAATGAAACTGTTCTGGCATTTGGGAACGCAGGCGACGGACAGCATGATAAAGCCCGAAAAGATGCCGCCGGAGCGCTTCGGACTTCCGGACAATGAAAGGCAGAGAATGGTTCTGCACTTTTCAAAAAACTGCATCGACTGGTGCTTTGCCGGACTTGTGGACGCGGTGAGCAATGTGAAAGAGTCAAGGCATTATGCATCCATGGCAATAGACGGGGACGATCTTCTGATACTCAGCCGTTCGGGCGACGAAAACGCTTTGAGCGCACACAACGGAAATCTGATCACTTTCCACAGGATAACGGATTTCAGAGAGCTTGTATATTGAGGAGGTAAAAATGAAACACAGGATAATATGTGTCATTTTGGTTTTGTTGATGCTTGTTCCATCAATTGTGTCCTGTAAAAAGAAGGATGAGGGAAGTGAACAGCAGAGCAGCGAGAGCACTACCGTACAGGAGAAGAAGTATCTTGACAATCTGCCCGAAACCGATAAGTACAACGGCGTTGTGATCAACGCGCTGGTCGTACAGCAGGATGCTGCGAGCAATTATATTTCCGAAAATCCCGGAAGTGAGGCAAGCATCCTTTCAAAGGAGATATACCAAAGCACCGCCACGCTGAACGACCGCTTCGGAATAACGATGAGTTATACGGAGATGGACGGATATTCCAGCGGATATCAGGCATTTATGAATCAGATCACAGCCACGACAGCGGCGGGCGGTGACAGCGCATACGACATTATCATTCCCGCATATTGGTACGGGATGATCCTCGCAAATGAGTTCTATTATGACCTTAATACGGTCGACAATATAGATTTCTCCCAGCCGTACTGGTGCGCCGGATTCAACGACAACACGGAGATAAACGGAGTGCGTTATGCGGCTGTGGGAGATTTCATCCTGGGAAGTGTCGGCGCGTCATATATGGTCGCTTTCAACTCGAAAATGGTAAGCGATTATAAGCTGACGACTCCGTACGCGTTTTACGACAACAATATGTGGACTATCGAGAATATGTTCCTGCTGCGGACGGCGGTAAGCTATGACGATCCCACAAACGACGAAAACGACAGATACGGCGTGGTCATGTCAAGGCAGACGCTGGACGGATTTTACACTTCATCGAATCTTCATATCATAGAAAACAACAACGGTGAGTTCAAAATAACAAAGTATTCGGAGAAAGCGGAGGATCTTTATCAGCGCTTATACGGATATATGCACAAGGACAAGGGTGTGTATTATGCCACAAGCGTAGACGCGGCAGTGGATATGTTCTGCAAGGAAAAGTCTCTGTTTGTCTGCACATCTCTCGCATGCGCGCAGAAGATGAGACAGATGGAGAATGATTACAGCTTTATAGTATATCCAAAATATGACTCCGATCAGGATGATTATGTAACGGGTACTTCGGGATGCGGCATCATGGCAATTCCCAAGACCGCACGGGATCCCGAAATGTCGGGACTTGTGATGGAGGCACTCTGCTCACAGTTCAGAAAAAATGTCATTCCCACCTATATCGACATCATTCTCGAGGGGCATACCGCGAGGGATACAAGGTCGATCGAGATGATCGAAAAGGCGATCGATACCAGATATTTCGATTTCGGATTTGTAAATCATAATGCGATCGGAAATATAGCGAACTTCGGTATACAGATGGAATCAATGTATGAAACGATGAGCTCATGGTACTACGGCTCCGAGCAGAAATATCAAAAGGCTCTGGAGGATTACATAAATAATTACGTGAAATAAACTTACTCAGAGAAGTTCCGTTCACGCAGAGAGAGGGACGGTTGCACCTTCGGGTGCAGCCGTCCCTCGCATCTTACGTTTGTTATGTTACAGGCGTGAAAGCGTGATTTTTATATTGTAGTCATCTGATTTGCCGGAACCTATGACCGAATAGCGGAATCTGTCATCAAGCTCTGTGGTGCACGGCTCGATCCCGAGTGCATAATCGCCGCTTGCCATGCTCTTCCAGAGTACACAGCTATTCAGCTTTTCACCCGCGAATTCAAGGGTGAGCTTCTTCCCGACGCGTTCGTTTAAATACTCCACCTTTTTTTCGTTGAGCTTCAGAAAATAGCAGGTCTCCTCCTGACACGGCAGGGGTTCCGTTATCAAAAAGCTTTCGGATCTTTTATCGTCGGCGTATTTTGTCCGCGGGATGCACTCCGATACGTCGGCGACTATTTTCCCGCCCTCGTCAAGCATCGGATATCCGACATTGACGTGATAAAGAAGGCAGTAATCCTCGTCTCTGAAGCCGCGGTTTTCAAGCGTGTCCGAGACGCTGACCGAAGAGTCTTCCACCGTAATCTTCCTTTTCATGACGAGATTTTTTCCGAAAAGAGCGGTGTCCGAAATTTCGGCTTCGACCACAATGGCATTGCCGATACATTCTGCGCGGTAAACGTCGGCGGGGTGATTGTGAAAGGTTCCGTGAACCTCATATCCCTCAATAACGCCGAGGCAGTCAAGCCCACAGGTATAAAGCATTCCGCCCTCGAACCTGCCGGAAAACGCGCCGTTTTGCGGTGTGAAAGCGTTTTTTGAGAGAAACGAAACATTCTCGCCCTCGTAATACAGCTGCATAATGTCAAGTGCCTTGCTTACATTCAGAAGCACGCGGATCTTTCCGTTTGTGCAGTCTATGACCTCAAGTCCTTTTTCTTTCCCGTCGCTTACGGTGTATCTCATAAGGCTTGAGAGCTGCTTTGTGTTTGAGATTTTTCCGTTCATTTATCCTGACCTCCCATAATATACTGTCGCGGTATGCAGACACTGTCCGCGATCAGAAGAGCTTGGCAAAATTGCTTATGACATCCGCCACGTCATCTCCGCCGTATATAAGTGCGGCGTGGTGCATTCCGCCGGCTTTGCTGTATGTTTCGAGGAATTCCTCAAGCGGCATATCCGGCTTGAACCATCCGTTCACAACGTGCTGCTGCATATTGTCATTGGGGGTGTAGAGCATCGTGCCCTTTGCGAAGAACACCTCAAATTTGTCGTCTGCCGCCGGATTGAGGCTCAAAAATACAACGCGTCCCGGCTTGAAGGGGGCAAGCACGACGGTCGGGTTGTCCGCATCTCCGAAAACAAAGTCCTTGACGGACATAACGGGTTTTTTATCGGGATTTGAAAGAGCTACGTTATATTCTCCCATATGACTCAGGAAGAGCGAGCCGTCCTTCCAGTCCGGGCAGAATATTTCCGTGAAGGAGACCTCTTCGAAATATTTCATAAGAGATGCCGTGAATGCGGCGGTAAGCACGTCTCCCTCTCCCGCATATCCCACGCCGCGGCTCATTTCAAGGCTTGCCTCGGCAAAGGGCATTGTCGGAAATCCCGTTCCTTTTTTTGCCGCCTTGAAGTTCATGGTAAAGGCATCGAGCTTTTCCTTTTCGATCCATTTGCGGATGGCAAGCGAGACTCTTGTCGAAAAATCGTATGTTTCGCGGTCCGCGATCACGTCGAACCTTTCGCAGTCCGCCTTGTATTCCGCCTCGATCTCATCTTTTGTTATTGCCGATACGCCCGAGGTATTGTTTATATCATATTCCACGACCTTTATTCCGAGAAGCCTGTCAAGCTTATCGAAAGGTATACGGAAATCTCCCATGCCCTCGAACTGCTCGCCTATAAGTCCGACTCGGGTCCCTGAAAGTGCGTGCTTCACCGCGCAGGCATAGGCAAAGTCAAGAACCCGCTTGCACAGCTTTGCGTAATCGGGATTTTCCTTGCCGAAAAATCCGGCGACGATCTCATACCTCTTGCCGTTCCTGCGCAAAAGGTTGCACAGGTCCATCACGCCGTGAATTCCGTGGTTGTAGAGCATCCCTTCCTCGTATGAATACGGCTTGAATTCGTAATTGTAGGTCGTGTCGAGCATCAGTATCGGCAAAGGACTTGCGCAGAGCGCCTCATATGACTCAAGCGACGGGGAATACGCCGCGTGCAGGGTGATTATCAGGTCTACGTCGGCGGCTTCAAATGACGCTATTGCCGCTTCAAATTCGCTTTTTATACGGCAGACCGGCGCACTTACGATCTCTATTCCGAGAGAAGAAAGTCTCTCGGCGGTCTGTGCGACGTGTCTGTCAACAATTTTTCTCATTTCCGGTGTACTCTCATCATAAGTCTTTATGTACAGCGGAAGAAAACCGGCTTTGGGTGCTTTTTTCATGATCTATACTCCTTTTCGATTTTTATTCGGTTATTCGGCTGTGACTGATGCAATAAATTTCTTTGCATTGCCGCAGTATACCTTCTCGGCAAGCTCGCGTCCGCCTGCGGCATATACGGAGTCAAGAAGGTACTTCGCCTGCTCGTAAAGCAGGAATGTGTATTTTTCCTCCTCCTGTGGTGAAGTGGTCTTATTGCTGTTCCATTTGAATGTCTCGCGGGAGAAGTTGTAATATTTTGCGTTCTCCCATTTGCGTATTCCGTGCCACAGGAGTATCGGCATATCCGTGCCGAAAAAGATACGGTCGTGGGGGAAGTGAGCAAGAATGAAGGCATGGACCTCGGGATTGAGAACGGCGGCATTGTCAAAATAGAAGCCGTTTATGTCGTTTCCGAATTCTTCAAACGCCTTGGTGATAACTTCGATATTGTAGCTGCGCCCGTAGTGCGCGATGATGATCTTTATGTTCGGATATTTCTGCCTCATTTCCAGCAGCTCGCGCACGTTGTCGGGGTCAGCTATTCGTCCCGCACGAGGTAGGTGAAGTATTACCGCCTTGCCGTGCCTGTCGAGAGAGGTGAGAAAACGGTCGGGAATAAAATCGAAAATGCTGATATCGGCGCCCTTGGCTCCCGATACGAGATCGGGATACGGCTTGTAGCCGATAAATCCGCATTCGAGCATTTCACGCTCACATTCCTCTGCATCAAACTGAGGTGAAACCGCCATTGCGGCGGAACGCACCGATACATTTGACATGAGGTTATCCTCGTTTTTCAAAAGAGAGGCGAGGTATTGGTTGGCGCTCTTCAGGTCAACTCCGCGGATCGGCATGGGGAAAGCGTTGACGGACACCTTGCGCCCGCTCCACAGGGTATTGCAGTAGGTCTCAAGATCCTGCTTGTCCATCCGGTAACCGCACTGCATCGCCCAGTCGCGGTCAACTGCCTCCTGCGATACGCCCGTTGTGTCGCACGGACGCGTAACGTGCAGATGCATGTCGTAGAGCTCATCCGGAAGTCTCGGATCTATGAACTCATTAAAAAATTCTTCGTCCCTTTTTGTTTTGCAAAAGTAATCAAGCATACAAAAACCTCCTTAAGGTTTGATTTCCGGGAAAAATGAAATATCGGAAAAAAATTTGACGAATTTGATAATCCACTTGACAAGATGTTTGCGGATGTGTTATACTGTGACCGTAGAGGTTCGGTGTGTCAGAGAAGAATTTCTCTGTTCTCATTGAACGATCGGTTGATGGCGTCGAGAATTATGACGGGGTATATCACACTGCGCGGAGAGTATTTCGGTTCCTCTCCGTTGAGCAGGGAAATGAAATATGACAGCTCGTCCGCATAAAGGTCAGTGACATTTTTGATTTCCACGTGCCTGTCGTAAGACCCGAAGGTCAGCGTGGCGGTGTATATGTCGCTCCCGAAAAAGAGAGAGGCACAGAAGTCACCGTAGTTCAGAAGCACCGACACTCCCGAGGAAGTTCGCTTGGCAAAGACCGATATAACGTTTTCGCCGAGAACCAACACGCACATTTCCACAAGATGCTGAGCGTAGAAGAAGAAGCCACCGTAAGGACTTTCCATTTCAACGGGCGCGCAGAACGACGCACCGCATATCCCGGAGGGTCTGGCGTTGGCGAGCGACCGCAGCTCCGATATTTCTTCCGAATATTTCAGGCACGAGCCGCCGCAGAGTTTTGCACCGCTGAGTGACGAAAGATCCGCGAGCCGCTTTGCTTCCCCGACGCTTATTGTTATCGGCTTGTCTATGAATACGGTCATGCCGGCAACCATGTAGTGAAGGGCACTTGCAAAATGGCTGTGTCCGTCTCTCGATGTGATCATCACACCGTCGACAAGACCTGCAAAATCAGCCGCTGAGGTGGCTGAACAGTCAATGCCGAACTTCGATGAGAATGCTTGGTTGGCGTTCGGGTCGGTGCCGAATGCACCGATGATCTTTACGTTTTTGCTCTCTGACAGCAGAGATGCAAAGGCGGAAGCGTGAGAATTTTCGGTTCCGATGATTGCGATTTTTTTCATGTAAGTTATCTCCTTCCTGTTGCGTTTTCCGCAGCACGGTATGGTTTTGGCGTCGGACATTTGAATAGATCAAAGCAAAGAGGCTCTGTTGACGATGAGCTTTAATTTTTTACCATAATTAACTAACCGGTTGGTTGGAAACTACGGTATTATTCTACCACAAAAAATATATCATGTCAATAATGCAAATCCTATTATCAAACATTTTTTCGACGGTTGAAAGAATACACGTAACGAGTTTTGTAAAGGACGTTTTCGCCCTGCGGAGACGGTGGTCGTGAGCATGAAGTCTGTTAAGGAAATATATAAGATAGGGAGAGGACCTTCGAGTTCCCATACGATGGGACCGCAAAAGGCGGCGGTTCTGTTTGCCGGCGAAAATCCCGATGCCGACCGATTCAAGGTGCGTCTGTACGGTTCTCTGTGCAAAACCGGCAAGGGACACGGAACCGACCGTGTACTTACCGAAGCATTTGCGCCGAGAAGCGTGGAGATCGAGTTCGTGGATGATGCGGATATTCCGCTTCCGTTTGTAAATACGCTTGACCTTTTCGCGTATAAGGATGGAGTACAGACCGCAAAGCTGCGGGTGATGAGCGTCGGCGGCGGTGATATCGTTATCGAGGGCAGGGAAATACCCGAGAACAGAGACGTATATCCCCAGACAAATTTTGCCGAGATTAAGAAATTCTGCGTTGAGAGGGGCATGAGGCTTCCCGATTATGCCGAGTATTATGAGGGACCGTCCCTTACGGAGTACCTCGGATGCGTATGGGAGGCGATGAAAAGATCCGTCAATGACGGTATTTGCGCCGAAGGGGTACTGCCTGGAGGACTTGGTGTTGAGAGAAAAGCGAAGATAATATACAATTCCGTCACAGACTCCGATGCCTCTTCGGAGGTCAACAGACTTGTCAGCGCATATGCCTTTGCCGTCAGTGAGCAGAACGCCGACAACGGGACGATAGTCACCGCACCGACCTGCGGGTCCTGCGGGGTCGTTCCGTCGGTGATGAAATATATGCAGGACAAATACGGAATCGAGGACAGCCGGATAGTCCGTGCACTTGCCGCGGCGGGTGTTGTCGGAAACGTGGTGAAGCACAATGCCTCCGTCAGCGGCGCGGAATGCGGTTGTCAGGCGGAGATAGGCACAGCCTGCTCAATGGCGGCGGCGGCACTCGCGGAGCTTGACGGCTTTGACATAGAACGTCAGGAGTATGCGGCGGAGATCGCCATGGAGCATCATATAGGACTTACCTGTGACCCCGTTATGGGGCTTGTACAGATTCCGTGCATTGAGCGCAATGCCGTTGCGGCTCTGCGGGCAATAGATGCGGTCGATCTTGCCGGGATACTCGGCAGGACAAACAGGGTCTCCTTTGATACGATCGTGAAAACGATGAGGGAAACCGGGAAGGACCTTGCCGAGGGCTACCGTGAGACAGCCGAGGGCGGGCTTGCCAAGTATTTCGGAAACATGGCGGGAGACATTGACGGCAAGCCGCGAATTGCAAAGAGCGGGGAATACAGCCGCCTTTTGAGGTTTCTCGACAGCGCATTCGGGTTTGAAAAACCGAAAAACTTTATTTCCATACTTCCGAAGCTATATAAAAAAGAGTACGATCCGTGTTCCCGCAACATCGTGATATGCGAGGACTCGGAAATAACGGCGGCAGTGGGGCTTTATCCCCTGACGCTCGAGGCGGCGGGCGAGAGGCTTTCGGGAATTGCTCTCGGTAATGTCGCAGTGTCGGACAAAATGAGATCAAAGGGATATATGTCTGCTCTTATGAGACGCGCCGTGGAGGCTACCGCTTCATACGATTTTGTGGTTCTCGGGGGACTCAGGCAGAGGTATGAGAGATTCGGCTTTTACCGCGTCGGGTATGATGTGAATTTTACAGTCACGCGCAAAAATGCGGAGAGTATGCTGAGGGAACTTCCGGAATATCCGAAGGCTTTCGTGACGGAGGTCAGAGCGGATGATACAACGGCGCTCGACGGGATTTTCGCTCTTTCGCAGAGCTCGCGCCTTCATGCATTGAGAAAAAGAGAAATGCTGTTTGACATTCTCTCCTCGTGGTCCAACTCGGTGTACGCGATCGTCTCCGATGGGGAGATCCGCGGGTACTTTACACGGGAGAACGACTGCATTTACGAGCTTACTCTTTCATCCTTCGAATATCTTGGCGGGACGCTCATGGCACTGCTTGACGGCAAGGACAGCATAAAAATTTGTGTTCCGTCTGTCGACACCGAGATGATCTTCCGTCTTTCCGCAATTTCCGAGCAACAGCAGACCGATTGCTGGGAGATGTTCAGAATAAACAGCTTTGCAAAGCTAACACGGGCATTGCTCAGACTCGAGGCGGAAAGCACAAAGCTTCCCGACGGGGATATTGTGGTCAAAATACACCTTGATGACGGAAGGACCGAGCATTTTGAACTGTATATACGCAACGGTGTTGTCGGCGTGGATTGCAATACATCGAAGCCCGCCGAACTCGAACTTGATGAAAAGGATGCGTCGGAGCTGTTTTTCGCACGCTTCTGCCGTCGGCGCGAGGAGCTTTCAGCCCCCGTTCGGGTGTGGTTGCCCATTCCGATCACCGTAAGACGCGCCGATCACGCGTAAGGTAAGATTATCAGGCTTTTACCCTCTGCGTATTCCGAAAATACCACGATCCGCAAAGGTTAAAATATCAAAAACAAAAACCGGAGGAAAAATAACTATGAAAAAAGATCGTTTTCAAAAGTCCGCATATGCCAAAGTGGACGATCCGAACTATTATGACTACCTTGTAAAACCCGAAACAAAGGGCAAAATTTTAATGACAAAAATTCTTCTTATCATTGCTTACGCTCTGTTCGTTATAGTAAGCTGCACCGTGTGTGTTCTGCTCAGAGCCATTCCCGTAATGTGTCTGGTCCTCGTTCTGACGCTTATTATACGCTTCTTTACGTGGAGATACGCATGCCCCGAATATATTTACACGATAGAGTCCGCAAATATTTCTTTCGCCATCGTGTACGGCGGCATGAAGCGCAAAGAGCTTTCCAAGTACCATATAAAGGATATAGAGGTCATCGCACCGTATAAGGGAGAGTATAAGAGCGCGGCTGACGCTTTCGATGCGAATGAGCGTATGTGCTTTGTCTCGTCCATGGACGCGGATGATGTATATTACCTTATCGTAAAGGAAAACGACGGGAAAAAGAAGGTAATTTTCATAAATGCACCCGAAAAGACCGTCAAGCGCCTCAGATATTACAATGACAAAACAGTGGTTTTATAAGGGTATCAAAAAAAAATATAAATAAATAGTTAGTTAGTTATTGACAACGTGCTGTCTGTAGGTTATAATGAAACCGTAGGGCATGAGTTGCCGACTTTGGAAAATCTATTCTGAAAGGTTAAACCGAAAATGAACAGGCATGAAAAAGCACTCGAAATACTTTCGGCGGGTACGGTAATTCCCGCAACTCCTCTTGTTCTTGACGCCGACCGTCATTTTGACTCGGAAGGGCAGAAGTT
>JBJDZF010000308.1:0-2806 GCA_051867855.1 Eubacteriales bacterium | reverse complement strand
GCAGACGCGCACGTTTGAGGGGCGTGTGGTTACACCGTACGGGTTCAAGTCCCGTTTCTCGCACCAAATAATGAAGGACGACCGGAAGGGTCGTCCTTGATTTTTTACGTACGCAAAGGAAGGGACTTGAAGGGCGCGGGAGTGAATGACGTGCCGGTGGCACGTCAGAGCCGCGACTGACCGAGCGGCGTGGAGCCGCGAGAATCAAGTCCCGTTTCTCGCACCAGCCGGCAGTGCCGGCGCCCATGTCTCGGGTGTCGTCAATCCGGATCCGAAGCTTATCACACGATGGTGAGATTCGGATATATCATTCTTCACTACACCAGCCGGCAGTGCCGGCGCCCAGATCTCGGGTGTCGTCAGCACATATCTGAAGCTTATCACACGATGGTGAGATTCGGATATATCATTCTTCACTACACCAGCCGGCAGTGCCGGCGCCCAGATCTCGGGTGTCGTCAGCACATATCCGAAGCTTATCACACGATGGTGAGATTCGGATTTACCATTACTTACTCTACTAAACAGTTAGGACGACCGAAAGATAGTCCTTGTTTTTTATGTACGCAATAGAAGGGTACATGAAGGGCGCGGGGAGTGAAGAATAAAATTATTTCAAAGTGTTTTTTGAGAGAATCAGTAAATAACATGACGACGATTCTCTGAATATTGTCGAATTTTCTATAAATATATTGACAAAATGTCAAAAAAATGATAGAATAGTCGGGAATTAAACGGAGGTAAAATATGATGGACAAATTCAAAGAAATTCTTGAAAACATCTGGTCTTATTCTTTTGTAAGATTTATTGTTTATCTTGCTATTGCGTTTGCTGTTGCAGGTCTTGCCAAGTGGCTTATTACAAAGCTTCTGAAGCTCCTCAAGCTCGACGAAAAGCTCGATAAATGGGGAATCAATGAGGGACAGGTCGGAACCTCGCTCAGCTTTATAGGAAAACTCGTATATATTATCGTTTTCCTGCTCTTCTTCCCGGCGGCACTCAACGCGCTTGGTCTTGCTTCGGTGTCGGCACCGATTACGGGCTTTGTGTCCACGTGTATCGACTACATACCCAACATTATCGCGGCGGCACTGATCATTTATGTCGGTGCATTCCTCGGTAAGATCATCGGTCAGATTGTAACCGTACTTCTCAAAAAGACAAAAATCGACAACCTTACCAAGAAGATAAAGAACGGCGATTCTTCGATTGTTCTTTCCGAGATAATCGGCAAGATCATTTTCGCGGTCATTCTCATTATAGCTATCGTACAGGGACTGACTGTACTGAAGATCGATGCCATCTCGGCTCCCGCGCTTTCTATTATCAATGCGGTGTTTGCGGCGATCCCGAAGATACTCCTTGCGGTTATCGTAGTTGCCTGCGGACTCCTCATTTCCTCGATCGTTTGCGGACTCATAGAGAATCTGCTCAAGGGTGTAGGATTTGACGGAGTTGTAAACAAGATAATTCCCGGTGAGAAGAAGGTCTCGGCAACCAAGGTAGTCACTACGATTATAAAGGTAGTGATCATTCTTTTCGTTGTCGCTCAGGGCGTCGACGTGCTTGGACTTGCAGTGCTTACCAATGTGTCCAACGCAGTTATTGCTTATCTGCCGCAGGTACTCTTCGCAGCGATCATCGCCTGCGTTGCCTTTGTCGGCGGTTCAATGCTCGAGGGCTTCATAGTTAAGGCTGCTCCCAAGGCTAAGTCTGCGGCAAAGCTTGTCAAGATAGCGATCTATGTTCTTGCGGGCTTCATGGTATTCAGCCAGCTCGGCTTTGCAACAACGATAGTCAATACGGCGTTCATAATAATTATGAGCGGAATTGCGATTGCGTTTGCCATTGCCTTCGGTATCGGCGGCAAGGACTTTGCAAAGAAGACTCTCGATAAGGTTGACAATAAAGTTGACAGCCTGAAGTCTGATGACGAGAACAAGTAAGGTAAATCAAATATACAGGCAGTCGTCCGCTTCGGTTGACGGATGACTGACGGAGCGCCGAGGGAGAGCGGTTTCACCGCTTTACCTCGGCGCTCGTTTGATTTATATCCCGATGGAAACGGTATCGCGCTCAAAAGGTCACTAAATGTATGAATATAAAAAGGCAGGGACAATCACGTATGAGTGTCCTTGCCTTTGTACTGTGTGCAACTTATTTTACGTCCGATAAACTTATTATTCTGAGCCGAAAGGCGAGAGCTTTCCGAGTCTGTTTACCGTGAATGTTGCGAGCAGTCCTATAAGCAGTCCGGTAAGCGCGCCGACGATAAGAAGTACAGGGAGATAAAATGCGATCTTAAGATTATCGAATGCAACAACGGCGACCGCCAACTGACCGATATTGTGTGCAGTCCCTCCGGCAATACTGACTCCGGTCACGCCGAGTGGGGAAAAACGCTTGAGAAGAGTCATAGCTGTAAAGCTGATAATTCCGCCTGCAAGACTGTAAAAAAACGAGAGAATACTGCCGAAAAGAAGCGATGTTACGATGACTTTGACAGCGAGAACGAATAGAGCGGATTTATTATCCGCAAGGTAGAGAGTAACAACAACGGCGAGATTTGAAAGACCTATCTTTGCACCGTATATACCCGGATTCAGATGAAGAATAAATTCCAGATATCCGAGTACTATTGCAAAAGATGCCATTACACCTACGAACGCGAGTTTTTTGATTGCTTTGTTATCCGTCCGGGACATATCGTTTACCTCAATCTCCGCTCTCAAGGCTGACAATGACATTGTTTGGCATACATACGATCGGCGTTATGTCGGTTAAAGCTCCCGTATTTATACACAC
>JBJDZF010000307.1:0-2808 GCA_051867855.1 Eubacteriales bacterium | reverse complement strand
GAACAGACCGCCGTAATTACCCGTGCCACCTGAAACAGTGCGCACAGCGTAAATTCCTGAAATTGTATGCCCATTTCCGTCAAGCGTTCCCTTGAATGTAGAAATACTCGGGAATACATTTTCGGGAGCAGTCGGGAATTGTACCGTAGTATCTCCGACAGTAACAGAAGCGCTCCAAGTTGGGTTGAGGTCTATGTCCGCCATCAACTTAAGCGTTTTACCATCAAAGTCTCCGTTTGCGGCAATTGCATCAAGCAATTCCTGTGCGGTGTACACTCTTATTACCGAGGTGTCTTCCGAGTTTCGGAAGATATTCCCGTTAAAGTTCAACTCGGTTTCGGCAAGAACACCGTCCGCCTTCTTGGCAACCGTGCCCGACGCGACAGCAGAATCGTTTCCGCTGATATACATATCTACGTTTACCGTCACTTTTTCGATAACGGAATCGCCGTTGACACTACCGACGAGAGCACCGATATATACATTTTCAGCTTCACCGTTTACGTTAGCGTATATAAAGCTATTCTCGATAGTCAGATTCTTGATAGTTCCGCCGCAAAGCTCTCCGATAAATCCCATTGTAGAATTGCTCTCAAGATTGGCGGTCATATAGACACCCTTGATTGTATGTCCGTTGCCGTCAAGCGTACCGCTGAATTTTTCAATTCCAGTCCAGACATTTCCGGGTATCTGCGGTGCAGTCACCAAAACGTCACCGTCTGTGATGACTTCAGCACTCCATCCCTCATTGAGGTCTATATCGGTTTGCAACTGGTACACAGTGTTTTTTGAGGTCTCTGCATAATTATCATCTTTGCTGATTTCCAAGAGCGAGCGCAACTGCCCTCCGTTATAGATCTTAACTATCTTGACTTCATCTTTCGTATTATCACCCGTTTCCTTTGAGGAATCAGTGGAATTCGAGTCGGATGTATCACTATTTTCAAATTGCTCTGACGATTGAGACTCCGAACCATCATCGGGGGACGTGTTTGTCGCGCAAGCGGCAAACACGATCATCAGACAAAGAATAATTGACAAAACACTTATTGCTTTTTTCATAATGGTCTCCTTATTTATTATTATTGGTTGATTGCACCGTCCAAGATATCATATAAAGTGCGTCACACTCGCCCCAATGATATTCTTCGGCACATAAGGGAATCTGTTTGTTGTCTGACTTACGCTTCTCTCCCTGTTCCCGGGTTATTTTTGCTGATTATCTCAAAAATTTCGAACAAATCGAATCTTTTTGCAGTATTTAATAAAGTCCTTGGTTTTTCAGATTTGCATAAAAGGCAGCAAGCTTATTTTTTGCCGATATAGCATTGTTGGTATATGTTGATACCACTTCGCCATTCTTGCCGTTTACAACCTGAGACAAGAAAATATCGTTGCTGGGTGCACCTTCAATATAACAGCTTACCGGTTGAATGGTCAGGCCGTCACGAATAGTATCAATTATTTTCGAATACTTTTCATCGGAAAAATAACGGACCTTCAATGCAAGTTCGTAATACTCGGGAGTGACTACTTTCCGTCCATACATACAAAGCGCTTCTGTAATTACGCCTGCCATATCCTGGTTTTCAGATGTTGTCATGATCATTACTGCGGATACAGTATCACGGCAAATTGTGTAATACTTTTCTTGGTAATTGTCGTATTTAGGCAACGGAATAACACCGTACTGATCGGTCATTGAATTGGAGATATTTTGAACTTCTCCCAATGTTTGAGGGTAAAACAGTACGTTTCCTCCGGTGAATTCTTTATTGAGAACAGATGCTCCCGTATCCCATTGAGCAGTATAAAAGAAAATATTCTCCTTGGAGTAGAGATTAACCATACTGTCAACAACGTTTACCAACTTATCTGACGGAGTTTCGGAAATAGTAAGGTCTCCGTTTTCATCTCTTGAATAAATGTACGCATCCTGGGAAATAAATGAAGCTCTCCAAGAGTGAATGTTCATTGCCAAACCATACTCGGTAACCTCAGTGTTTCCGTCAGTTGTGTAAGCAGTGGCATATTGAATGCACTTTTCCCACGTCCATTCCCCGTTTTCAACAAGGTCATAAATAACTTCAACGCCATCTTCAACAAAATGGTTTTCAAACGCCGTTTCATTGAAGAACATCACCTGCATATACTCGTATGTAGTAGCACATATGTCTCCGAGCATAAAATATACATGTTCGTTAATATTGATCTCATCGTACAGATTCTGATTCCACCATGACTTTGAAAAATCCAACTCGGGAAGATCTGCCATATCTGCCGCCAATCCTTCGACCGTCATCCATCCAAGATACACCGAGTGAGTTGACACGAGATCGTAGCCTCCGTCTCCACCCATTGCTTCTGCTCTTACTGCTGACAGGAAATCTGTTCTTTCTTCCCAGCCTCCCTTTTTGTCTACGATGTTCAACTTAACATTGAATCGCTCTGTAACGTTATAATTTCTCTCGTAAACCGCACGGTCTATAACATCTCCGCCGAGTCCAACATCCGAGCCGAACTCATATTTTGTTTCCTGGCGCGTAAGTATGGTAAAATCCTCACCGCCGAAATCATAAGTGCCGATTGTATCTCCTTCAGGATCCACGGAAGCTGAACTTTCAGTATAGGTTGTTGTTTCCTCTTCCTCTTCCTTTTTTTTGCATCCGACCAATGCTGCAAGTAACATCGACAGCGTCAATAATAACAATACTGCTTTCTTTAACATAACTTCCTCCTTGCAAATTTAATTTGTATAATATGAAAGGCGCTCATTATAAATAGCTTCGTAGTCAGGCACTCGCTCTC
>JBJDZF010000306.1:0-2811 GCA_051867855.1 Eubacteriales bacterium | reverse complement strand
TTTTGTGCTTGCTTATGGTCGCAGTAATGTGCATGAGCTTTTTCGGCGCATCCGCTTCTGCACTGTCTTTCAATATCAGCGGAGCAAGCGGCTCTTCCACCGGCAGCATCAGCATCCCCATCACTGTTTCTGAGGACGACGAGTCCGGAGTCAGCTCTACTCCCGCCCCGAAATCCACTCCCGCGCTTGACGAGGGCTTCGGCGCAGGCGAGCCGGATGAGGTCGATGATGAAGCCTTCGAGGCCGACATGGATCTCGACAAAGGTAACTCCGAAGCGGTTGACACCATCGCAAAGGCAATCGAGGGCGGCCAGACCGTCATCAAGTTCAACGGCTACTTCTCTTTTGAAGACACTACGCTTGAGATAACCAAGAACGTTACTTTCTCGATTTCGAGCGGTACCATGATCGAGTACATGGATAACGTTGTCGTCAAGAAAGGCGGCACACTCAGCATTACCGGTAGCGGCATCATTGATGAGCTTCCCACAGTCGAAGCGGGCGGAAAACTCCTCATTTACGGCGGCATCTTCGGGGATGGTGTTGATCCCACCGCATACGTCGCAGAAGGCTATGAAGCCAAACTCGTTGACGGCTCTTACTATCAGGTAAGCAAGAAAACCGTGACTGTTGAAGAACCCGAGGACGAAGATGAGCCTGAGAAAGAAGATCCCTCCCTCTACCTGAATGCGAACGGCAGCGATAAAGCAATCAAACTGAACAGCTACGAATATGAGAAGAATTCCAACGCAGTGATAACGGCTACTTTTGATACAAGCGCGTCCGCGGCCGGTAACCTCGCATACTTCTTCATGGTCAAGTCCAGCAGCACAGTGATCGGCGACGAGAACCTGCTTTCCACCGCAAGCTACAGCATCAATTATGTAGGCGATACAGCAACTCTCACCATCAGAAACAGTTATCTGGACGGACTGGACGCAGATGAATACTGGTTCGTCGGAGTCGGATACAACGAAACAACCAAAGGTCCTGATCTGACCTGCGTAAAATACTCTGAAGAGACACTTGAAATTCAGAGACAGAATGTTCCCTCCGCCGGCACCGGCGAAGGCGGCCTCAAGGTATCCGTTTTTGAAAAGCAGTACACCGATAACGGCGGCTGGGAGACCGGCGACGGAGCGCTTCACTTCTACTGCAGACGCACCACCGAGGTCATAGACCTCGAAATCATCCAGATTGAAATCGACGATTTGGATCACTCGGCTTCTTACGTGCTCGATAACGAGATGTGGTATGATCAGGGCGGCGGCTACTTCTTCGTAGGCGAGAGCCAGTTCCTCAATAGACTCTCCAAGGGCGTTCATACCATTAAGGTTACCGCAAAGGATATTTACGGAAACGTGTTCAGAGGCACCTGCGACTTTGTGGTACTGCAGGATCCCTCACCCGTCCTTGAGTTTGTCGGCACCTACAAGCACGTCATCAACAGCGGCAAGAGCCTGAAGCTCAAGTGCTCTGAGCCTATCGCAGCCGTGTTCGTAGGTAAGAACGGTACCCAGCTTGACAACTACGCTTTCCAGATGTATAAGCTGTCCAACGACGGCAAGACCCTTACCCTCACTTCCGAATTCCTCAACCAGCGTGCAGCAGGCTACACCTACTCCATCTGGGTCAAGGACGCTTCCGGCAACGAGTCCAATGAACTCTACTTCCAGATACTGACCACCGCACAGGCCAACGCAAGCGTTGACACCGGCGATGCAAGCGATATCGCACTGTGGGCAGCATTCCTCATCCTCTCCGGCGCAGCAATAGCAGTTGCCCTGCCCAGAGTGAAGAAGAACGGCGGCAAGGAGTAATTCTCCCGATTGCCGTGAAAGGTAAATAAAATTTGACGCCCGCTCCGAAGGGAGCGGGCGTTTTTGTGACTGTTTGCTATGCTTTTGCACAGCAAAACGGAACGGTACGTGTGACGTCCCGTTCCATACCGATTTGAGGGGCTGGATCGTTCACCGTGGGGGACGCATCTTCCGTCCCGCCTAACCGTCCCGAATGGTTTGCACGGGAGGCAAAAACGCCTCCCCTACGGCGTATACAGGAGCGTCGAGGATACCAAGGCAGTTCTTGGCTCTCCCAAAGGGAGAATAAGAGAGGGCGCAAAGGAACGACAACGCAGGCCGTTCCCTACATTCATCCAGAAAAACGTTGTAGGGAACGGCCTGCGTGCCGTTCATTTTTATATTGCTTGCAGCCCAATAAGTTAAGGCATCAGAAGCTTGCGTGGTAGCGGAAGTAATTTATCAGCTCGTTTATTCCGGCGGAGTTGAGGGCGCGCCCGTCGGGGGCTGCGTACTCAACCTTGAGGTAGCCGTTCTCGCCGTTGAGGATAGAGGCAAGGTCGGCAAATTTGACGCCGGTTTCACGGCACACCGACTCTATCCACTTGTTTGCCTCGGCAAACTGCTCGACCGTCAGCCCGTCGCTTCCCGTATATGCGGCGGCGATGGAGCCGATGGAGCAGCAGACGACGGAGGTATTCGGGGAGGACGCGAGAATATTTTCGATAAGCTTTTTATACCCCGCAGTAAAGCTCTCCTCCGTTGCGGAGGCAAGACCGTCGCCGCCGATATAAATCACAAGGCGCTTCGGCTGGTACACCATGGCGGCGTTGACGGGGGTAAGCTGTGATGCGTCGGACGGGGAGACGATCATCGTGTCACCGGCTGCAGCGGCAGGCAGACCCGTGCCGGAGTCGGTCCACATATTCGCCTTCGCATTTCCAAGCCCGGAGGCATAGTCGTTCAGGCCGATTATGGTGCTGTCGCAGAGATAGGTGAGCGAGAGAACGTA
>JBJDZF010000305.1:0-12244 GCA_051867855.1 Eubacteriales bacterium | reverse complement strand
TCGGCGGCGCCCAGATCTGTTTTGTCTCTCTCCCACCCGAGAGAACTCCGCGGCTCTTCATGTGATATGTGGTCGATTCACCGATAAAAACAAAGCTGTCGATATATTCCGAGCCTCCGTCCCTGCTTGCGGGTAGCTTTACACCGTCGTCCTCCGCCATGACCGGCGCACCTCCGATCGGTGTGCCGCTTTGCGAGGACGCGCTCCGTCCGGAGTCGCGGTCGCATGAAGCGAGGGCAGGTGTAAAAAGCAGGGTGCAGATGAGAAATATCAACAGCTTGATCTTCATATTTTACCGAATCCTCTGAAAGAAGTGAATTCGGAACCGAAAAGCATTGTTATTTTGCGCTGAACTTCTTTGTGTATTCCGAGCTTTCGTTCGATACCGATTTATATCTCGACCTGAAAAACGCCGCGAGGGCAACCGATATCACGTATACAAGGGTAAACGCCGAAAGCCCGACAAACGTATTCGACGGCGACGGATTGAGTTGCAGCATGAAGCACAGATAAAAGAATACGGCAAGTATGGGATAGCGTATGATGTGGCGCACGGCAGTATGAACCTTGAAGATACGCAGAAGATTGTTGACAACGGCACTCACGAGAGAAAAGACTGCAAAGAGTATCACACGCGTCACCTCAATGAGGTATTCTTCGTCTCCGTAATTGAAAATCAGAACGCCAACCGACCATACCGCCACAAGCACGGTAAACAGTACGCACATATCGGTAAGCACTTTGCGGATAAGTTTCTTTATTTCCATATATTGCTTTTTCGGATCCTTTCGGTAGTGTTTACAGATAATGTATCACATATACATAATTATTACAAGTGCTTTTTGTAAACTTTTCCGCAAGAGTGCTTCAGTCGGGCGTTTCCTCGTAAACATAGTATTCATACGCGACGGCTTCGTTGAGTTTTTCGTCGCGGTAGGTTTTCGAGCGGTGAGAGGAGAGAAAATCGGTAAGCGCATACATATCTATCCATATCTGATTTGTGCCATCCTTTTGTGACGGATCGAAGATAACCTCAAGTCCGTAGTGCAGATGTGGAACATTTATATTGTTTGTGTCCTCTTTTGAACTGTACCCGGTCATTCCGAGATATCCGATCACCTCACCCGCATTTACCGTTTTGCCCTCGTATATGTCGCAGTACGGATGTCCGCGGCGCAGATGAGCATAATAATAGTAACGCAGACCGTCAAAGGAGCGTATTCCGATACGCCAGCCGCCGTATCTGTTCCAGCCGCAGCACTCGACATATCCGCTCTCGACTGCAATAATGGGCGTTCCGACACTTCCCATCAGGTCGTGTCCGAGGTGACTGCGGCGGTATCCGTAAGAACGTGAGGCACCGAAATCGTCGTAGTGATTGTAATAATATCCGGCGGCAATCGGGGAAAACGCGCGCAGTCCGTATTTTTCTTCCGTGGTTTCGCTACCGTCCGGGGAGCGCTTCACAAGCGTGTATTTTCCGACAAGCCCGCCGAGCACGCCGTTATACGCCTCGCGGTAATAATTATACAGCTTTTCGTTCTTTACAAGGTCGGTCACACTTTTGCCGTCCTCCAGCTCCGAGAGAATTTTTTTGAGATCGGAGGCTCTGTAATTGTCGAAATTTCCACCGTTTTTCGAGGCAAGAAGTGCGAGCAGATCTATCCATCCGACGCGGTGAGTAGTGCCTGCCGACGCGATGTCGGCTTTGAGCGCATCGTCCATAGCCGCCGTGCTTACGCTGAAATCTATCCATCGGATGTATTTTTTCTTTTCGCCGTTCCCGTCTTCCTGCGCTCCCACCGCCGTCGAAAATATTATCGCGAGGCAGAGAAAAACGATAGCTGCTCGGATGATTTTGTGGGATTTCATATATCGCTTTCCTTCCACCGAAAAATATGAATAAATATGAAAATATTCATTTTTCGGTTGACTTTTATTTGAATTGCTATTATAATAATTAGTATGCAGTTTTGTGCAGAGTCTATAATGTTTTATTTTTGGCAAAAATCGAAAGGGGTCGCGTATAGCCTTGACTTTTGCGACCGTAACGGCAATGACGAGAAGAGAAGCGAGAGAAGAGATAATCAGACTTTTGTTTGAGACCGAATTCAGGTCCGACGAGACGCCCGAGGCGATTTACGCGACGTCTGCGGAAAACAGGGAAATTCCGGAAAACGAGTATGTAAAGCGGGCGTATTTCGGCATTTGCGAAAACAAAGACAGGATAGACTCGCTCATCGGCGAGCACTCAAACGGCTGGAAAACAAACCGCCTTTCGCACGTATCGAGGGCGGTGCTCCGACTTGCCGTTTATGAGATGCTTTTTGAGAAGGATATACCGTTTGCCGCTACGATCAACGAGGCGGTGGAGCTGACAAAGCAATACGACGACGAGAAGGCGCGTCCGTTTGTAAACGGCGTACTGAATTCCGTCAAAAACAGTCTCGGCGAGCGCGCATAATGCGCAATTTCCGCGCGGGTACAGGCTTAATGCAGGGTTATAAATAATTCTCACGGCGAATTTCGGCGGTGAGGGTACTGCCTGATTTTTCTTTTGGAAAAGCCCGCCTCGATTTTGCAAAAAGGTAGCTTCGGCAAGCCCGGGGCTGTGGACACGGATATGAAGAACAAGTGCTTTGTGGGTTTTGATACCAGTAACTATACAACCTCCGCCGCCGTGTGTGATATGAGCGGCACGGTGACGGCAAACCTCAAGATACCGCTTCCCGTAAAGGACGGTGAGCGGGGTCTGCGCCAGTCCGACGCGCTGTTCGGACATATTAAGAATCTCCCGGAGCTGACGGACGCTTTGCGTGCCGCCACGTCGGACTTTGAGGTTGCCGCCGTCGGAGTTTCCGCACGACCGCGCAGTGTCAGCGGCTCCTATATGCCGTGCTTTCTCGCGGGGATTTCGGCATCCCACGCCTTCGCGGCGGCGGCAAATACGGATGTTTACGAATTTTCGCATCAGGACGGTCATGTAATGGCGGCACTCTATTCCTCCGGTCAGGCGGATAAGCTGATAGGGCGGGAGTTTGCCGCGTTTCATGTATCGGGCGGAACCACGGAGATACTCCTCGCACATCCGTTGGACGGTTTGTTCTCTCTCTCACTTGTCGGGGGAACGGACGACCTCAACGCAGGGCAGGTCATCGACCGTGTGGGAGTCGCAATGGGGCTGTCATTCCCCTGCGGCGCCGAGCTCGAGCGCCTTGCCTGCGGATATACGGGCAAATTTCCGCGTCCGAGTGTGGCTGTGAGAGGAATGTCCTGCAACCTGTCCGGAGTCGAGAATATGGCGAAAAAGCTGTACGACGAGACATCAGATCCGGCGGCAGTCGCCGCGTTTGTATTTGATTATCTCGGCCGGACACTTTCATCTCTTGCCGGAAATCTGATTGCAGAGTACGGTAAAATGCCGATACTTTTTGCCGGTGGGGTCATGTCCAACGGGATAATGCGTAAAATGCTTTCGGAAAAAAACGAGGCGTATTTTGCGGAGCCGCGCTTTTCTGCGGATAACGCGGCGGGAGTTGCGCTCCTTTGCCGCAGGCGCTGTCTCGCGCAGAGAGGAGAGCTGCGGTGAGTGTTGATTTTCTTACCGTTTCACAGATAAACGGATATATCAAAACTCTTTTCGAGAGTGACGACGTGCTCTGCGGAGTCAGTGTCGCAGGGGAAATATCAAATATAAAATTTCATTCGTCGGGGCACGTATACCTGACTCTGAAGGACGAGGACAGCACGCTCTCGGCGGTGATGTTCCGCTCGGATTTTGCGCGGATATCCTTCAGACCCGAAAACGGAATGAGAGTCATTGCCTCGGGGCGAATAGGGGTTTACGAGCGCTCGGGTCAGTACCAGCTCTATATTTCATATATGCGTCCGGATGGTATCGGAGAGCTTTACATGAGGCTTGAACAGCTCAAAAAGAAGCTTGCCGCAGAAGGACTTTTCGACGAATCGCGAAAGATGCCTATCCCGAAATTTCCGAAGCGTATCGGCGTGGTAACCTCTCCTACGGGCGCGGTTATAAGGGATATACTTAAGGTGACGGGGAGACGTTATCCGCTTGCCGATATAGTTTTATATCCGGTTCATGTACAGGGAAATATGGCGATCGGCGAGATCTGCACGGCGATAGATTACTTTAATATCGAAAAGTGCGTCGATGTGCTTATAGTCGGGCGCGGAGGCGGCTCCGCAGAGGATCTGTGGGCATTTAACAGCGAGGAGATTGCCCGTGCGATCGCGCGCTCGGAGATTCCCGTGATCTCCGCCGTCGGACATCAGACAGACTTCACTCTATGTGACATGGTTGCCGACCGCACGGCGTCTACTCCGTCGGTTGCCGCGGAGTTTGCCGTTCCCGACCGCGCGGAGCTTGAGAAATCTCTTTGTGAGCGTCTCGCGGCGATGACGGGAAATATTTCGGGCAGGATACGGAGCGAAAGGATATTCATAGACGGAAAGCAAGACAAGCTCGATCTTAATTCACCCGGAAACAGACTTGCGCGGATGTGCGCGGAGCTTGATTCTTACAAAAAAAGCCTCGATGCGGCGGCGGGGGCAATATTCTCCGCACGGCGTGAGGCGTTTGCACGGAGCACGGCGAAGCTCTCGGCTTTGAATCCGCTTGCGGTGCTTGCGCGCGGATACGGTTATGTGCGCGCACATGACGGTGATACGGTTACTTCTGCAGGGGCGCTGAAAAAAGGCGACCCGATAAGCATAACCTTTTGTGACGGTGAGGTAAGCGCAAGCGTAACCGGTGTGCGGCATGATTTGAAAGGAACGTGATTGATATGGATTTTGAGACGGCTGTAAAAAGAATAGATGAGATAGTGAAAAAGCTCGAGGACAGCAACATAAAGCTTGACGAATCGATCACTCTCTATGAGGAGGGTGTGCGGCTTGTCGGAGAATGTCGGAAAAAGCTGGACGAGGCGCAGAGGAGGGTCAGTGTTCTGTGCCCCGATGAAAACGGCGAGATGACCGAAAAGGATTTTGAGTCGGACGAGGTGACGGATAAATGAAGAACACTGCGCAGGGATATACCGATATGTGCAACACGGAAAAGATAATAAGAGAGTCCGCACTGCGCACCGAAAAGGCTCTTGCAGATTGCTTTGAGCGAGGCGACGAAAGCTTCAGGGAGCTTCTCGATTCCGAAAAATATTCGCTCTTTGCCGGAGGAAAGCGGATACGTCCGTTTATCGTCAAGGAGTTCTGCAAAATGTTCGGCGGGGACGAAGCGGCGGCGCTTCCGTTTGCCTGCGCCGTCGAGATGATCCATACATATTCGCTTATACATGACGATCTGCCGTGTATGGACAACGACGATATGCGGCGCGGAAAGCCGACAAACCATAAGGTTTACGGTTACGCAACCGCTCTGCTCGCGGGGGATGCACTGCTCACAAGAGCCTTTGAGACGGCGGCACAAAGTAAGCTGCCGCCCGAGAGCGTTGTATGTGCGCTCTCCTCACTCGCGTCGGCGGCAGGGGATTTCGGCATGATAGGCGGGCAGATAATGGACATGGGGGCACCCGGCAGGGAACTTGATTTTGAGACTCTGCTGAAGCTTCAGAGACACAAAACAGGTGCACTCATGCGGGTGTCGGCAAAGCTCGGCTGCCTTGCGGCAGGACTCGGAGAGGATTCACCGGAGACCTGTGATGCTATCCGTTACGCCGATGCGGTAGGCCTTGCTTTTCAGGTGACGGATGACATTCTCGACGTTACGGGAGACGCACAAACGCTCGGAAAAAACACCGGTATGGACGCGGCTATGAGCAAGACGACGTTCCTGTCGTTTTACAGCATCAACGAAGCGAGAGAATACGCGAGAGGGCTTACGCTCGAGGCGATAGATGCGATCTCGGAATATGAGAATTCCGAGGTGTTGACCGACCTCGCGGTTTATCTGCTCGAACGTGACAGATAAGCGCGGGACGATCGGGCTACATATTCACTTTCAGTTTGATTTTCATTTGATTTTATTGTGACCGAATTGAGGTCGGAGGCACGGATTTGCAATACGTAAGAGATTTTTTCGGAAACTATCTGCTGATGAGCGCAGGGATAGGTTGGTTCGGCGCTCAAATAATCAAGGTCTTTACCGGAATGTTCAGAGAGAGAAAATTCAGCGTTCTCACGCTGCTGTTTTCCACGGGGGGAATGCCCAGCTCTCATTCGGCGGCGGTTTGCGGACTTGCCGCGGCAAGCGTGATAAAATACGGGCTTGCTTCCTTTGAGGTGGCGGTAACCTTTCTGCTCGCCATAATCGTCATGATGGATGCCTCGGGCGTGCGGTACGAAACCGGAAGGCAGGCGGCGGTCATAAACAAGATAACAAGGGAAATATTTTCCGGAAAGCCCGAGGAGATCAACACAGGACTTAAGGAGCTTGTGGGGCATACGCCGTTTCAGGTGCTCGTGGGCGCGCTGTTCGGTATAGCGACGGCAGTTGTACTCGCGTTCTTCATGCTCCGATAATATCGGAGCGTTCGGTGAGAAAATATGAGAGTTGACAAATTCCTTGCGCTTACGGGTCACACCAAAAGCCGCAAGTACGCGCAGGACCTGATCGATGCGGGAGAGGTCAGAATAGACGGCAAGGTCGTCAAAAAGGCGTCCTGCGAGATAGACCCCTCACTTGTGCACGATATTGAGCTCGGCGAGCTGTGCAAATACGTAAGCCGGGGAGGAACGAAGCTTGAGGGGGCGCTTGACAGATTCAGAATAGATGTGCACGGACTCCGTGCCGTTGACGTCGGCGCTTCCACGGGCGGTTTTACCGACTGCCTGCTCCGACGCGGTGCGGCGCACGTGTGTGCGGTGGATTCCGGCATCGGTCAGCTGCACGAGTCGCTGAGATCCGACCCGCGGGTAACGTGTATCGAGAAATTCAACGCAAGGAACCTAAGCGTACAGGTCGTGGGAGGGCTATGCGACATCGCCGTTGCGGACGTTTCATTTATCTCACAGACCTATATAATACCGCGTATTTGCGAGGTGTTGTGCGACGGTGCGCCGTTTGTAAGTCTTATTAAGCCGCAATTTGAGGCAGGAGCGGCGGCGCTCGGAAAGAACGGAGTGGTGAACAGCTCCGCATACCGCTTTCTTGCGGTCAAGCGCGTTGTAAACTGTGCGCTCGAGAACGGAATGGACTGCGTCGGACTTATGCTTTCACCGATAACCGGAGGGGACGGGAACAAGGAGTACCTTGCTCATTTTGTCAAAAAGCGCGTTCTGAAGCCGCGTGTGGACGACAGGGAAATAAAACGCCTGACGGCTTTGTGATCCCGGCGGGATACGGCAACGGCGTGCGTGCGGCGTGTTTGAGCAAATACTTACACAAAAGAGGAAAAAGATGAAATCTATCGGACTGATTGCAAATTTCAATATCCGCGAAAAGGCGGAGGTGGCATATAAGGTTGCCGAAAAGCTGGCATCTTACGATTGCAGAATACTTGTGCCGGTACAGTACAGGGAGCGGATATTCAGGGCGCACAGGCACAGGGGCGAGTTTGAATATATGCCGTACGATGACATATACAAAAGTGCGGAGCTGCTCGTCGTTCTCGGCGGTGACGGATTTATGCTCGAGGCGGCACGCCGCGCCGCGCCGGGGGGAATACCGATACTCGGGGTGAATCTCGGGCGTGTGGGATATATGACAGAGCTTGAGGTGGACGAACTCGATCTGCTCACCAAATACTTTGAGGGGGATTACGTTATTGACGAGCGCGCCATGCTCGAGGTGTCGATAGTATCTCCGAAAAACGTAAAGAAATTTTCGGCATACGCGCTCAACGATGCCGTGATAGCCAACGGTACTACCGCGCGGATCGTCGACCTGTTGCTCAGCGACAACTCCGAGATAATATCCACATATCGCGCGGACGGTATTATCGTGGCGACGCCGACCGGCTCTACCGCGTACTCATTGTCCGCGGGCGGTCCGATCATCGACCCGAAGCTTGCCTGTATGTGCGTGACTCCGATCTGTCCTCATTCGATATTCTCGCGTCCGCTTATCTTTCCGGATACGGCGAAGCTCGGGATAAAAAACATATGCATCAGAGAAAAAGTTCTGCACCTTACGGTTGACGGCAGGGCGACATTCGATATGTTTTACGGCGACACTGCCCTCATAAGCAAATCAAAAATGACTACGCGTCTCGTAAGGCTCAAGCCCGGCGGCTTTTACTCCAAGATACGCTCAAAAAAATTCGTTTAAGCACGGCACGATATAATTTGTGTAAGGCGCCGTCCGTGTACTTTTGCGGTACGGTGACATCCTAAATCGGGAGGAAACACGTTTATGAAATCCGACAGACAAAACGCTATTACAGACCTGATAACGCGATATGAAATCGAGACGCAGGAGGATATGATAAACCGCCTGCGTACCGCAGGATATGACGTTACGCAGGCGACCGTTTCAAGGGATATAAGAGAGCTGAAGCTCACAAAGGTGCTGACTCCGCACGGAACGTACAGATATGTAAAAAATCACCCGAGGAGCCAGGTGAGTAACGCGCGTTTCAACAACGCCGTTGCGGACTCGATAACAGGTGTGGATTACTCGCAGAACATCGTCGTCATAAAAACCTATCCCGGACTCGCAATGGCGGTCGCGTCGGGGATTGACGCACTCAATTTTCCGAAAATACTCGGTTGCATAGCCGGGGACGATACGGTAATGGTCGTGACGCGAAGCCCGGAATCGTCTGAGGAGATCTGCGACAAAATTAAGGAATTACGGAAAATATATTGATTAAGGCAGGGCGTTTTTATGCTTCGTGCGCTTCACATTGAGAATATAGCGGTGGTAAAAAGCCTTGATGTCGAGCTCGGGCGGGGGTTTAATGTCCTCACCGGTGAGACAGGCGCAGGAAAATCGATAATAATAGACAGCATTGGGCTTTTGCTCGGCTCGCGCGCCGACCGTGAACTGATACGCTCGGGTGAGACTTCCGCAGAGGTCTGTGCGGTGTTCTGCGATATCGGGGAGACGGCGGAGCAGAGCCTGCGCGGCATGGGCTTTGAGTGCACGGACTCTTCCGTCATGCTTTCGCGCACTATAAGCACCGACGGCAAGTCGGTAGCCCGGATAGACGGAAGATGCGTGACGCTTGCGGTGCTTAAAGAAGTCGCCGCCCTGCTCGTAAACATTCACGGGCAGAACGATAACCGCCGACTGATGAGCCGTGCGAATCACCTGCTTATGCTTGACAGGTTTGCCTGCGACGCAGAGGTGCTTGAAGAATACGCGGGGCTATACCGCGAGATAACGGACGTCAGGACAAAGGCACAGGCAGTTGAACGGGACTCGATGGAGAAAAACAGACTCCGCGAAATGCTTTTGTATCAGATAGCCGACATTGAGTCGGCAAAGCTTAAAGCGGGCGAGGAAGAGGAGCTGCTGACAGAGGAAAAGAAGCTTCAGAGTATAGAATATATCAATAAATGTACGGCACTTGTCGACAGGGCGCTGAACGGCTCGGAGCGCGGTCACGGTGCACTTTATCTGTGCGACAGGGCACAGGAGGCACTCTCGCGCATATCGGATTCGATGCCGGAGGCGGGAGAGCTTGCCGCAAGGCTCGAGAGTATACGCTATGAGCTTGACGATATTGCGCAAACGGCGTCGGGCTTCGGAGATTTCGGTGAGGGCGACCCGACGGCACGTCTCGATAGGATAGAGGCACGTCTTGAGGTCATATCCAAGCTGAAACGAAAATACGGCAGCAGTATCCCGGAGATACTCGCATACGCAAAGGACGCGTCGAGTAGGCTTGAGGAAATAGACAACTCGGATGCTCTGCTCGCGGAGCTCGGAGAGAGGCTGAAAACGCTTTGCGCCGAGGCGGACAAGGTAGCCGCAAAGCTGACGCAAATCAGAGCGGACGCGGCACGGGAGCTTACACGTCGCGTGACGGAGAGCCTGACTTTTCTTGATATGCCGAAGGTGCGCTTTGAAGTCGACATGAAAAAGACAGACGATTTCACGCCGACGGGTAGGGATTCACTCGAATTTCTGATATCAGCTAACCCCGGAGAGCCGCCCATGCCGATGATAAAGATCGCCTCGGGAGGAGAACTGGCAAGGATCATGCTCTCGCTGTGCGGTGTGCTCAATCTGACGGACGGAGTGGGAACGCTTATTTATGACGAGATAGATACCGGAATATCCGGTAAAACGTCGCGAAAGGTGGGCATAAGGCTCAAGGAAACGGCGGCGTCGGTGCAGGTGATATGCGTCACCCACTCGGCGCAGATAGCGTCTCTCGGAGACGAACACTTTCTCATACGCAAGACCGAGAGCGGCGGACGCGTAATGACAGAGCTTCACCGACTCGGAGACGAGGAAAGAGTCGACGAGATCGCACGTATACTCGGAGGCATCAACATCACCGAGGCGCAGAAAAACGCCGCGCGGGAGATGATAGCCGAGGGAAAAAACTACGGCTGATCAATTTTTGGTGACCGTGAGCTAAAATGTTCCGATCCTTACACAAATGTGTTGATCCTTACATTGAAGCACTTGAAAAATGCGTCGGATTATTGTATAATAAAAAGGTTAGATGTCTGCGCACCTGCGGCGTGCGGAGAATACGGCTTTGACCTGATTTGAAAGGAACAGATGATGACAGAGATAAAAAGGATTATTTCCGATGATATATCACGCAGGATACGCGAGGTGTTCGGAATAGAAACAGAAAGCGCGCAGATCCGCGATATGCTCGAATACCCACCGGATGACACCATGGGAGACCTTGCTCTCCCGTGCTTTAAGCTAAGCCGCACACTCAGAAGATCGCCCGTGCAGATCGCCAATGCCATAGCGGACGGATTCTCTTCAGCTCCCGTACAAAGGACCGAGGCGGTGAACGGATATTTCAACATATACTTTTCCGGTGAGTATCTCGCCGCGAACAGTCTTGCCGAGATATTGAACAAAGGGGAAAAATACGGTTCGTCCGAGATCGGAAAGGGAAAGACAGTTGTGCTTGATTACTCTTCGCCGAATGTGGCGAAGCCCTTTCATATCGGGCATCTCGGGACGACGGTTATCGGTCACTCTCTCAAAAAACTGCATGAGTTTGCGGGATATAAGTGCATAGGCATAAATTACCTTGGAGACTGGGGCACGCAATTCGGTAAGCTCATTGTCGCATACCGCACATGGGGCGATCGCGAAACCGTTGAGAAAGGCGGGATCGATAAGCTGGTGGAGCTTTATGTCAGGTTTCACGCCGAAGCGGAAAAGGACCCGTCGCTCAACGATCGCGCAAGGGCGGAATTTCATAAGCTCGAGTGCGGGGATGCGGAGAATACGGAGCTCTGGAAGTGGTTTGTCGGCATAAGCCTTGAAGAATATTCAAAAACCTACAAACTGCTCGGTATAGAATTTGACAGCTACAAGGGCGAGTCGTTCTACACCGACAAAATGCCGGCACAGGTGCAGAAGCTGCGCGATATGGGATTGCTCAAAACCGACAACGGCGCCTCGATAGTTGACCTTGAGAAGTACGGTATGCCGCCCTGCCTGATACTCAAAAGCGACGGCTCCACGCTCTATCCCACAAGAGATATCGCGGCGGCGGTTTACAGAAAGGAAACGTATCACTTCGACAAGGCGATATATGTCACCAGCGCCGGTCAGAGCCTGCATTTTGCGCAGTGGTTCAAGGTGCTTGAGCTTATGGGGTACGACTGGTACGACGAGCTTGTCCACGTTCCGTATGGTACCGTCAGCATAAACGGTGAAAAGCTTGCGACGAGAACAGGAAACGTGGTCCTGCTCAAGGACCTTTTTGCGCTTGCGATAGACAAGGTGGAAAAGATAGTCGAGGAAAAGAATCCCGAAGCGCCGGACAAGAGGCAGATCGCCGAGGCGGTGGGCGTGGGAGCGGTTGTGTTCTACTATCTTTCGAACAACCGTATGAAGGATATAAATTTTGTCATGGACGACGCACTGAGCTTTGACGGAAATACGGGGCCTTACGTACAGTATACGTATGCGAGGGCTTGCTCTGTCGTCAGAAAAGCGGGAGGCTTTGACGCCTCTGCCGCTCCGACGGTAACGGAACCTGAGGAGAGGGAGCTGCTCAAGGTGATGTCAATGTTCGGTGAGAAGGTGTCGGAGGCACTCGACGCGTACGAACCCTCGGTAATAACAAGGTATATTCTCGACCTCTGTGCCGCATTCAACTTCTTCTATCACGAA
>JBJDZF010000304.1:0-2812 GCA_051867855.1 Eubacteriales bacterium | reverse complement strand
GTCTAACTGTTTGTTGAGTTCATCAATAAGATTAGGGTTGTCGATCAAAGCAATTGCGTCTTCGGCAATGTATTGTTTGCTGTCTTCATCAATGATTTTGATTGTCAGGTTTTCAAAATTACTCTTGTACTCGCTGAAATCAAAGCCCAGGATAGCGTCGTCAATTAAGCCGTATTCCAAACAGGGTCCATACGCCAAAACATACTCCAAGCTTTCAGTATCAACGTAAGATATGTGGTTTTGCTCTACGCCACTTGCGTTTTCATACACATATTCATACCGATTTTGTCAAACTTTCAAGCGTCTGACGTATAACATCGAGCGCTTCTGACGGAGAAGACAGATCCCATACTGCCCGTTCGACGGGACAAAACCCGGTACCCGTTCTGTTAAGTATTGCGGGAACAAGTTCTTCGTAACGAGCCTCTATTCCGCTCTTCTCCAAAACCGCTTTTGCTTTTTCGCTCATGGTTTGAGCCCAAACACTGTTTACCCCCAAAAGCACATAGAGGAGTGCGGCACCCTTTCCTACGACCCTGTCCGCAGCGGAAAAACCCGCAAACGATTTTCCGGATTCAAGAAAACCGAGCAAAGGCTTCACGCCCCTCTCCTTTGAGGCATAAACCTCAACGTTACTCAAGAGCACACAACTGTAATCTCCCGATTGCAAATATTTTACGGCGAGATCCGAATCATTCATGCTCTTTTCCCCGACCGGTCTTACGAATAATCAACGACACGATCACAAGCTGCAGGATAATACCCGGTATTCCCCATATCATACTCTTCAGGTTCGTCAACAGAAAGACGGTTTCTTTTTTTGTAATGAACATGATCACCGAAGCTGTGAGAACACGGGCAAGCCTGCCTAATATCTGAACCGATAGGATCTTGCATACGGAATTTAACCTCATATCCCTGAAAAATCCCGCCAGAATACCGTATGCCGCAATTTCCGCGATCATGCAAGGCAAGAGAGCAAGACTCGGCATACCCGTAATGAGGTAGCTGATAACGGGAGAGAGGGCTCCCGCAGCAAGTCCCGCCCAGGGTCCCATGCAAAAACCCAGAACCAAAACCGGAATATGCATGGGGAGCAGTATCTGCCCAAGTGCTGCGTCCGTACCGGTCAGCACGCCTACGGCATGAACTAACATCGGCAAAACCACGGACGCCGACGTGGCGATGACGGTATATAAGAATATTTTAACGAAAGAAATGCGCTCTTTGTTTATATTGTTTTCCATTGCAATTACATCCTCCTGTCAAATCACCGGCGTTTTATGCCCGCTTACGCGGGATTTAAGTTATTTAAGGTCACGGGCTATTCGTTCGAGATTTTTTCTGATATCAATATGCTGTGGACATATTCTCTCGCAAGCACCGCATTTTATACAATCCGAAGCGGGTGTGCCTGCAGGCAGACCCTTCTTTGCTTCCGCACGGCTGACTTTCGCCGCAAGATAACCATTATAAGCCTCAAACACCTTCGGAATTATTATTTTTTTAGGGCACTGATCCAGACAGTACTCACAGGCAGTGCATTTAATTTGTCTGAATCTACGTATTATTTCCCGCACTCTGTCGGTCGCGGCAAGTTCTTCTTCGTTCAGAGGAACAAAACTCCCCATTGTCCGTATGTTATCGTTCATCATGTCCATATTCCCCATTCCCGAAAGCACCATTATCACCTCGGGATAGGATGCGGCGTAACGGAGCGCGTAAGAAGCATAGCTTCCCGATCCGAGTCGGTCAAGAATATCCGCGCCTTCCTTTGGCAAATTGACAAGCGCGCCGCCCCTCACCGGCTCCATAACGATTACTTTTTTCCCATGCTTCACCGCAACATCATAGCAAGCCTTGCTCTGAACCTCCGGGTCATCGTAATCGAGGTAGTTTATCATCAGCTGTACCGCCTCGATACACGGATTTTCCGACAGTATCATATCCAGCACATCTGCCGTGTCGTGAAAAGACATTGCAATGTGGTGTATCTTCCCCTGATCTTTCAGATTTTCGACAATAGAAAAGGCATTGCAGTTTTTGTATTTAGGGTATATTCCTCTGTTGATGGCGTGAAAAAGGTAAAAATCAAAATATTCCACCCCGCACCACTTGAGTTGATTTTCAAACAGAGGAACGATATCGTCTTCTTTGTCAAAATAAGGAAATGAGAGCTTGTTCGCAAGGATAAAAGCGTCTCTCGGGTATCTCGCGGCAAGGCAATCGCGTATTGCCGTTTCACTCTTTCCACCCAAATATCCGTGTGCCGTGTCGAAATAGTTGAATCCCGCTCCGATAAAAGCGTCGATCATTCTGTTGAACTCCGAGTAATTTACTTTGTCCCCGTCCATCGGGAGACGCATACAACCGAATCCGAAATTTTTCTTTATTTCTCCGAAATTTGAGCTCATACTATCATACACCTTTTTCAGAATAAATTTCATGTTTGATTATATCATACACAGCAAAGGAAGTCAATCATATTGTTACTTTTTAACACATCCTCCTAATTGTTTTTACATCACACCTAAGCTCGTGTACCGAATTACGCCTGCCCGAGAAGATCGCAGGAAACACGAAATCTCCGCCTTCGGCATATATTGTAAAGAGTCCCTTTTAAGGGACCTCGGAAGGGAGATAATATTAGATGGGTGTAACAAACTCAAACAAGGAATTAAGTGTACAGCGCATAAACTGCGGAGGTACCTTTAAAATCAAGCTGTCCCTGACAGCAGAGCCGGATATCACGTCGAATCCGACCGATATCGTGCTGATTCTTGACCGTTCGGGAAGCATGGCGGGCAGTCCG
>JBJDZF010000303.1:0-12248 GCA_051867855.1 Eubacteriales bacterium | reverse complement strand
ACGCCTGATATAAGCAAAAGGACGAGGTTATTCCCCGTCCTTTTTGCTTTGCGTTATCAATTTTTCGTTTTGTGGGACATTTCTCATGTGCTCCAGCATGGCTGATTTTTCTTCCGTTGTCAGACGAATGTTGATGATTTCTTCTTGGGATCTGACCAATAAAAATCTCCTTTCTCATATGAGACTATGAACTGCAAAATGAAAAGTGGGTTCGGACTTTTGCCCGATTTTGTCCCAGCGTGAGCCCAGGGAAGGTGCAGGTGGCGCCGCCATTTGGCGGTGGACTGCCACGCGCTATGCTTGCCCCAGACGCGAGCGTCGGGAAAGCAGAAAATACAACTTAATATATTTATATTTTTGTGCTATAATATCTTTGAAAATCAAAGTGAAACTATACTTTGCCTCAACAAACACTTCGTGGAACAATTTCTGGAATTTGATATAATAAAATCACAAAAGCGCTTTTGAATATTTTTTGGAGGACAAAACTATGTCTATTGGTTCTATCATTAAACGTTTGCGCCGAGAGAAGGATATTACGCAGGAACAGCTTGCCGAGTATCTCGGAATCACTTCGCGCGCAATATCTCAATGGGAGTGCGATCGAACAGTTCCCGACATTTCTCAGCTTCCTGCACTCTGCCATATCTTCAACGTTTCATCCGATGTTCTGTTGGGAATTGATATCGAAAAGAACAATGAGGAAATAAAGAAATATTTGAGCGATACTGCTGAATTGGGATATCAAGGAAAGGGCGCTGAACGTACCATACTCCTCCGCGAAGCAAACAAAAAATTCCCGCGCGATTATAAGATTATGCAAAGCCTTGCCTACTCGTTGGTGTGTGAATATTCTCGAAAAGGCATCAAGGAATACGACGAGGTGTTTGATCTTTGTAATCGAATCCTTGCGGAATGTACCGATAGCGCGATTAGATATGAAGCAATCGACACACTTGGAACCGCTTATGGATATGCAGGCAAAAAGGATGAAATGTTAAAGCTTGCCGAAGAAATGCCGCGCACCCATTTTTCGTATGAAAACTTTATGATGTATCGTTGGAAAGGTGATGCGGATTTTGAAGAATTCCGAGAATATTTATCATTTTTAATTTACCGCACCGCCGAAATGATTGAACTTGCAGCTACTCAAAGGCACGACAACGGTGACTTCATTTATCCGCTTGAAGACAGCATTCATTTATGGAAAACAGAAGTAGCTTTTCTTGATTTGCTTTTCCCTGACGGTGATTATCAATACAAAGCCCAACTTGGCGAAGCTGCCTGTAGTCTTCTGTGCACCGCATATCTGAGAAAGCAGAACTACGAAGAAGCGTGGAAGTGGCTGGAGAAAAGTGCAGATTTTGCTATTCATATGGACACCTACGATTTTGAGGCGCCGCACACCTCACCAATTCTTCGCGGATACTCGAGTGGCGGATGGATCATGGAGGCGGGCGACAATCGTTCGCAATCTCTGCTTGAATGGTTGGAAATGAATAATGAAGTTGCCGTTTTGCGTTCCGATGTACGTTATGAAACACTTGTAAACCGTCTTAAAAATGTTTCAAAAAAAACTTAATTTCTCGCCCCGCCTCGTGCGGGGCTTTTCTTGTTTTCTGCATATCAAAAATCTTGGTTCGGACATTCAATCGCCCGCTTCACCAGCGGCAGGTTGCCGCTCCCGATTATCGGGGGCGTGCAACTGTATGCCAAACTGAATACCGCGGTGGTGTGGTTCGGATTTATCTCCGACCGTTTCATCAAAATGAAATGAGCGCAAGGATTTCTTACGTCACTTTTGTATTCCGAAAACCAACCGCTGATCGGGTATTCCAAAGAGACTTCTGCCGCCCCGCAATCCCGCAGCGGTAGGTTTTCCGGTTTGGCAGGCTGCCATTACTGTCCTTATCTTCCGGGCTTGATGATGCCGCCGGGTTTTCCTCCTCCGCCTCCCATGCCGGAACCGGAACCGTAAACAAGAGACGATAAGGTCACGGTATTTGACGCAGAGCCCGCAACAAGGGTATAGCTTGCGTCCACAACAAGCTCCGGAGAACTTATCAGCACGGAAGAATACGCCTTTGAAGTTGTCATCGAGAACACAGTGTTTCCGTCACCGTCGCTCAATGTTATCTGCGTACCCGCACTCTGGGTGCCGACATTCAGAAGAATGCTTCCCTGCGTTGCGGACGAGAAATTCATAGCCATACCGGAAGATCCTATTGCCGCAAACGTACCTCCGGTAATCTCTGCCGCGCCGTCATAGTCAAGCGGACCGTTTCCGCTGTCGACGGGTCCCTCCACAACGGTGGTGCCGCCGCTGACGCTTATGCTTCCGTTGGCGTCGATGCCGTCCCCGGAGGCACTGACATAGATCTCACCACCCGAAATCGCAATAAAGCAATCTGCACCCGTATTGAATGAGTTCTGACCGGGTCTTCCGCCTATGGATGAGAGATCGTTGCCCCCCGCCGCGTTTATGCCGTCATCACTTGCATTTACGGAAATATTTCCGCCTGATATTTTAATGTTTTGCGCCTCAAGGCCCTCATAGCTCTTCATAACGTCTACCGTACCGCCCGAAAGCATCAGCGAGGTGTCCGCATGAACTCCGTCGTCACCTGACGATAAAGTCAGAGTGCCACCCGAGATCTCAATCGAGCCGCCCGAATGTATGCAGTCATCGGAGCTGTTGACGGTAACAGTGCCGCCGGCAATCAGCATATCTCCCTGCGATTTGATTCCCTTTGTCGATTGAGAGGATGAAAGCTTGTTTCCGCTTCCTCCGCCCGCGGTTATCCCGAACTCTCCGCCGATGATCTGGAGCGTTCCGCTTGCATCTGTTCCGTCGCCGCCTGCCGACAGGGTTGCCCGTCCGCTCTCAAAATAGAAATAACCTTTTGAGGCATCGTCGGTGTTTTCAACATGAATGGCATCTTTACCCGACGTTACACTCAAATCGGCATCGGCCATTCGAACGCTGTCGTTTGCTTCGATTCCGTGTGCCTCCGCACTTACGTTTATCTCCCCGCCCGTGATCTTAATGTCGTCTTTGCCGACGATCCCGTGCTTTGAGGAGCTGTTTATCACAAGGCTTCCGTACCCCTGTATTGTTATGTCGTCCTTTGCGAAGATCACTCCGTCAACGGAATTATCGTCCTTCACCGCAAATTCTCCGGTCACCGACAGGGTATTGCTTCCTTCAAGAATGATGAACACCTTATCCGCGTTTTTGATATACAGTGCTGCAAAATCGCTGTTTACGACCGATACATCCGACAAAACCAACCGAACTTTTTCGTTTTCGGCATCAACCACAACGGTTTGCTCCGTAGCGCTGCCCTCAAGAATATACGTTCCCGCAGACTTCACCGTTACAAATCCGTCGGAAACGGAAACGGCGGAGGAATCAAAGGACGCGGTGTTGCCCGAAAGCCGGATCGTTACCGCCTCGGCTTCGTCATATGACGCGTCCCTGTCGGCATCCGTAAACATATCCTCACTGTCGGGAACCGAGACCTCCGACGGCTTAAGCTCACCTGCCGTCTGTCCCGGGGTATCCTCGAAAATTTCTTTATAACTGTTACAAGAGCAAAACAGGCTCAATGACAGTACCGTAACAATCAGAAAAAACACAACGAATTTCATTTTCATTGTTTTAATCCCCTTTTCTTATAATTCGGCCTGCTCAAGGTCAGTGCGCTCGAGAGAAATCTCCAGATTTCCGTTGCGACAACGCAGCTCATCGATAAAATTCTTTTCCTGCGCAGGATCCTTCAGCGTTATGCCGTATGTAACGCGGAACATACTCCCCATATTTACTGACTTGACCTTCAACAGGTCGTATTTGACCGTATACTTTTGCAGTAAATCCTCGAATACCGAGCCGTAATCAAGGTCCTCGGGTATTGTTATGCACAGTTTTTTATTTTTCAGATCGGGTTTTTTCTCCCATATCCGAGTTGCCGAAAACAGGAGCAGAATTGCCCCCATAATGACGGTGAACAGCACTCCGTAGGCAAGGTATCCCATACCGAACGCAAGCCCCGCCGCCATAGCGACGAAAATTATGCAGATCTCTTTTGCCGTCCCGGGCGCAGAGCGGAATCGCACAAGCGAAAATGCTCCCGCAACCGCAACACCCGCTCCGATATTGCCGTTTACAAGTATTATGACCATCGCAACAGATGCCGGCAGTAAGGCGGTTGTAACAAAGAAGCTCTTTGATGATCTTGTTTTCAGGCAGCACATCAGCGCAAGGACGATTCCCGCCGCAAGCGCGACGACTATACACAAAAAGAAATACCCCGCCGACATTGTGCCGTTTGCCGATACACTTTCAAATAATTTATCCAACTTTCTGTACCTCCGCAATACTTGATGAGCGTTCGATTTTATAAGCCTCTCCGTATTTTGAAAACGACGTTTTGAATATCCTTTCTCTGCTAAGTATACCTGTGAGCCACAACGGAATTGCCGTGCCCGTTTTGACCTCCATCAAAATCTTTCCGTCACTTCGCACGGGTCTGCCGTCAAGAGAGGCGTCAAGCGAAAGTCTGTCCGTTCTGTAACGGATATTGCGGTCGAAGGTGATCCGCAGGTCGCCCTCACCGAAATAAGCGGTGCGGTCATAAAGCAAGAGCATTTTCGGGCGGGGATCTCCGTAGAAGTCCATAAAATAAGCTATTTCCCTTGAGATCTGACTTCCGTCCGAAGAAATAACCGTGCTGATATTCTCCCCGTCCGAAAACTTCGTCTCAATACGCCGTTTGTAAACAATACCGCTGCACTTCTTCTTAAGCTCGATGAAAACGGTATTCCCCTCATGTGCAAGCCCATAGCTTCTCACACGCAGCTTTTCCTTATACTCCGGTCTCTCGAGTGAGCGGCGTATAAGCCTGTAATCGTCAGTGTCATAGTACAGGCTCTGAACGGTCGCCTCGCCGTGCGCGTCGGGTGTAAGATACTGCCTTGCCTCCCTCATTATGGCAAGGTACTGCGTCGGCGTTATCAGATATTTCAATTCGTAACGCTTGAAAACGTAAATATTCATAGCACCTGTCCTCCGTTTTCTTAAGTTTAATACGGAAAATTAAAATTAACTTAAAGAAACCCGCAGACAATATCTGCGGGTTCGGAAAAAATTTCATCGTTCGGATTGATTTCTGACGGCGTGAAGGACCACGGTTATTCTGAATATGTTATCCGGAAATCCCTCGGCACAGATGCTCCCGCCGTGTAATTCCACAATGGATTTTGCAATGGACAGCCCTATGCCGTTGCCCGAAACGCAGGAAGCGCGTGCCTCATCGGTTCTGTAAAACCGCTCAAAGCACCTGTCAAGATTACCCTTGCCGATATTATCGGCATCGTTCTGCAAAATTACCGTGATATTCCTGTCGGTTTTCTCAGCGCTTAACGACACCCGCGTTCTGGCGTATTTTGCCGCATTATCAAACAGTATGGAAAATGCCTGTCTCAAAAGCGTTTCGTCCCCCCGTACTGTCAGATCCTTATCTATTTGCTCTTCAAACAATCTCCCTCCGCTTTCAACGGCAGGGCGGAAAAGCGCGCAGAGGTCGATCAGAGTATCCGTAAGGGAAAAGTCGACGCGCAGTGCCGGGCGTTCCGTTTCGTCGAGCTTTGCGAGCGTTGTGAGATTTTTCACCATGGCGGTCATTCTTGCCACCTGTTTGGATATGGCTCTCGTAGCCCGGGACTCTCCCACGGTAAGCTCCGTTATTTCATTGTTTGCCGAAATAATCGTAAGCGGAGTTTTAAGCTCGTGGCTCGCGTCGGTGATAAACCTCTTTTGCCTTTCATAGCTTTCGGCTATCGGTTTTACCGCGTGCTTCGACAGCAACAGCACGAGAACAAAAACGGCGGCAATTCCGATGGCAGAGATCAACAGACTCGACGTCAGAAAGCTGCTTGCCGTTTCCCTTTGCTTTGCGCAGTCCACAAACAAAACAAAGCTACCCTCATCGGCGACAAGAAAACGGTAGATCCCGAGAAATCCGCGCGTCTTTCCGCTTGCAATCGCTTCATCCGCAAGGATTTTCGCCTCATCCGAAGAGACGGCGGCGATATTGCGTACATCGGACACGGTTGCAGAATTTTCATACCGAACCGTAAAATATCTGGTTTCGTACGGGGTTTCCTCGCTCATTCCCTTGCGCGGCGGCTTTAACGGCTGGCGCATACTCCCCTGCTCGTCTTTCGGCAGAACATCGTCGTCCGGGAGAAGAAATCGCCCGTCCCTCTCGTACAGTACGTCCAGCACGTTGTCGGCATAGGTCACTACTTCGGAATAATTCATTATGTTGACTGCAGTCATGATAATTGCGAGAACTCCGATGACCGATAGCATTGCGATCAGAATAAATTTTCGCCGCAATTTGCCTATCATTGTCTTTCCTCCAGCTTGTATCCCACGCCGCGGGATACGCTTATGACGCAGTTTGCGCCGATGGCTCTCATTTTTTTACGCAGCGATGAGATGAACACCCATACAACATTAAGCTCCGCTTCCGTATCAAACTCCCAGACGTTTTCCATAATGCGCTGTGTGGAAAGCAGTATATTGTGGTTTCGGATAAGGTATTCCATCAGCCTGTATTCCTTATTTGTAAGCCGCACCCTGCCGTCGGCACATAACTCAAAGGTCTCGGGATCGAGCGTCATATTTCCGAATCTGTAAGTCAGACCGACCATCTCTCCCTTTCTGCGCGTAAGCGCGCGGATACGTGCAAGAAGCTCCTTTATGACAAACGGCTTTGTCAGATAATCGTCCGCGCCCGAATCCAGTCCGAGTATCTTGTCGTCGGTCTCCGCCTTTGCGGTAAGGATAAGCACCGGGACCCCGTTCCCCTGTGCGCGCAGCTCTCTGACCACGGTAATGCCGTCCACTTTTGGAAGCATCAGATCGAGGATTACCCCGTCATAGTCGTTGCTTTGTGCGAAAAGCAATGCTTCCTCACCGTCGTATGCCGTATCCACGCTGTAATTATTGAATTCAAGAACCTGCTTAATTGCGTTTGACAGATCACGCTCATCCTCAACAAGAAGTAATCTCATAATATAACCTCACGTTATAAGTTTAGCGCGTGTACCTAAATTTTAATTAAATTATAGCATACGAAAGAAAAAAAGACAAGTCGGTTCTCACCGGACTTTTTTACGCATTTCCGCGACATTCAAAAAGCGCCCCGACCGCAAAGGTCCTGGCGCTTTTGAATGAGTATCGTTTTTTCAGAGAAACAATGGTGTATGTCACGCACAGACATCAATACATCGGCACTGCCTCGGTGTGCGCCACCACAAAGCCGCTTATCTCGGCGGCTCTTTTCATGCACCCGTCAATCGGCATTCCCTCAAGATAACCCGTGAGCCACGCGGCGGCAAAGCTGTCCCCGGCACCGACCGTGGAAACCACCTTATCCCCCACGGAGCCCTGGCGATACTCCCTGCCGTCACGCGCGTCATAGGCATATGATCCGTCCTTGCCGAGGGTTATGATGACCGTCCTGATATTCCCGAAGCTCCGGCAGAGCGAACGCGCAATGTCTCCGACGCCGTTTCCGTCGGGTATGTACATACCGAATGAGCGAAGTATCGGCTCTTCTTCGATGCTGACCTTCAGCACTGTCGCGTTTTCAAGGCAGAACCTGACCGACTCCTCATCGTAACAATCTGGTCGAAGATTCACGTCGCAGATTATCTCGCCGAAGGAACAGTTTTCAACCACTGTGCGGACCGCGTGCCTTGAGACCGGCTCTCTCTGTATGAGCGTTCCGAAATAGAATGCGTCGTATTTCTCCGCATTGATACTCACGATGTCGCCGCCGTCGAGCACTATATTGTCATAGGCAACTCCACGAAGTACGTTATAGTGCGGCACCGCATTTTCGTCAAGCGTCACGAGGCACTGCCCCGTAGGCTGTGACGTTCTTTTGATGTATTTACAGCTGACGCCGAAGCCCTCAAGCGCCCCTACCGCGCCATCTCCGAGGCCGTCGCGCCCCACCGCCGACACAAGCGCACTTTGTGCTCCGCACAGTGACGCGTGAGCGACAAAATTCAGAGGTGCTCCGCCGATAACCTTTCTGTCGGGATACACATCCCATATTATCTCCCCGATTGCAAGTATTTTCTTTTTCATTATACAGTCTCCGAATCGTCCGTAAAATCCGTATGCGCTGCACAGTGTAAAAGCACGTCGGCGAGGCTTTTGAAGCAGCCGCGCCGACGCTGCCGTAAAGTGGTCTTGAAATCCGCATACATATCATCTTGATTATACCACTGCCGCACCCGGATTGCAAGTGAAAAATCAGTAGCAAAATGAGAAAATCCGACTTATTTGAACATACGGGCTTTAACTCAGCCAATATGCAAATACCGTAACGGGCGCGGACACGGAAGCGGAAAAGTCAAACTCCTCGGTACATTCGGGATCCGCATACCAGCCTCCGAAGGTATAATTCTCCCTCACGGGATCCTCCGGTACGGTGACAGTATCGCCGTACCGGAGTTTTTGCGTCGGGATCTCGCTTCCGCCCGCCGTGTCGAAGTTAACGTCGTACCCACCGTACACCGACAGCAGTGCAATAAGGATCGCAAGCAAGGCGATACCCGAAAGTATTGCCCCGTCAAGCAGCTTGAGCGGCACTTTTACCCTGCTGTAAATGTTGGGCTTTTTCTCTGCCGTCATTGAGTCTCACCTTCTCACAAGATATTTGCGCATATCTATTGCGCAGGCGATAAGGATGATAAATCCCTTTATAATATACTGCATATTGGCGTCGATGCTCAATACCGTAAGTCCCACGAAAATAAGACGAAGCAAAACGACTCCCATTATGACGCCGCGTATCTTTCCGATACCTCCGACAAAAGACACTCCGCCGATCACGCAGGCGGCGATGGCATCAAGCTCGTAGTTGAGTCCGGTGGCGGCTGTATTGGAGCCGATTCGCGCCGACTCGATAAATCCCGTGATACCGTACATAATGCCCGCGAGGACAAAGACCATCATTATGACACGCTTTACGTTTACGCCCGAGACATTTGCGGCATCGGGATTGGAGCCGACGGCAAACATATTTTTTCCGAAGGCGGTCTTGTTCCAGACGAACCACATGATCGCGGTGATCACAAGCGCATACCAGACGTAATTCGGTATCGGGTTACTGCCCAGCGAAATGATGCTTCCCTTGATAAACTTTGAATACGACGTATCCAGTCCCGAAATGGACTGACCGTTGTTGTTTCCTATCATAAGGTACATAAGCAGTGCGCCGTATACTATGAGCTGTGTCGAGAGCGTAACTATAAACGGGTGAAGATTGAACTTCGCCGTACAGAAGCCGTTGACAAGCCCCACCAGTGCCCCTATCGCAATGGCGATGAGGAATACGACAATGAGCGGCATTGTCGGCATATCGGGAAACATTTTGTTGGGATATCCCGTAGCCTGAAGCAACGACGCGCTCACGCAGGCGACAAGTCCGACTATACGTCCCGCCGAAAGGTCGGTACCCGTGAGTATTATAGCCCCGGCAATTCCGAGCGCAATGGGAAGGTTTGCTGCCGACAGGGAGATTATATTTACTATTGACGGTCCCGACAGAAAAGCGGGATTTATTATCTGAATAACGACAACCGCAACAATAAGAAACAGGTACAGTGAGTTGTTTATGAGTAGCTCCTTGCGGTAATTGCTGCGTTCGAGTTTATTCATGGCTTTATATCTCTGAATTATTGACATATTGTGAAAAATCCTTTCGGTTAAACATTCTTTGCTGCCAGCGTCATTATTTCTTCCTGTGAGGTTGACGCAGCATCAACCTCACCTACAAGTCTGCCGCCGGACATCACGCATATTCTGTCGCACACTCCAAGCAGTTCGGGCAACTCACCCGACACCATGATGACTGCCTTGCCCTTTGCGGCAAGGTCGGTTATAAGCTGGTATATTTCGTACTTTGCACCGACGTCTATTCCTCTTGTCGGCTCATCGAGCATCAGCACCTCCGGGTCCGTCAGCAACCAGCGTCCGAGGATGACCTTCTGCTGATTTCCTCCGGAGAGGGAGCGTATCTGCGTGCGTTGCGACGGCGCCTTGATCCTCATTGATTTCATTGCCCAGTCGGTATCCTCGCGCCTTTTTTTATCGCTCAATACGATAAACCCCTTGCGGTATCTGCGGAGATTTGATATTGTTGTGTTCTCACGCAGATCGAGGATGCCGAAAATACCCGTGGCGCGCCGCTCCTCGGTAAGCAGCGCAAATCCGTTTTTTATCGCCTCGCGCGGATTTCGGTTGCGCACCGTCTTGCCGTCGAGTCTGATCGTGCCGCCGCTGCGCTCGGATATACCGAAAATATTTTCGATCACCTCGGTGCGCCCCGCGCCAGCCAGTCCCGCAAAGCCGACAATCTCGCCGCGGCGGACATTGAAGCTGACGTCCTTTACCTGCGTGTACCTCGACGAAAGTCCCTCGACCTCAAGCACCACCTCGCCCGGGCTGTTCTTCTTCGGAGGGAAGCGCTGTGTCAGCTCGCGTCCCACCATCATTTTTATGATTTTGTCCATGGTGAAGTCGCCGGCAGGCTCGGTTGCCACCCAGCATCCGTCACGCATTATGGTTATATCGTCGGAAATACGCAGTATCTCCTCCATCTTATGCGAGATATAAATTATCCCGCACCCCTTGTCACGGAGCATATTGATTATACGGAAGAGGTGCTCCACCTCCTGTTCCGTAAGCGAGGACGTCGGCTCGTCGAGTACGATTATCTTTGCGTCGTACGACACCGCCTTTGCAATCTCGACCATCTGTCTGTCTGCCACCGACATCCTGCTCATTACGGTCCTCGGGTCGGCTTTTATACCGAGCTCCTCGAAAATTTCCTTTGTACGGACATACATCTTCTTCTCGGATGTAATGAATCCCAGATCCTTCGGATATCTTCCCAGCCAGATGTTATCCATAACATTGCGTTTGAGCGCCTGATTAAGCTCCTGATGCACCATTGCAACACCGTGCTCGAGTGCGTCCTTCGGGTTCCGGAAGCTGATCTCCTCTCCGCCGAGGAATATCTGCCCGGAATCCTTTGAATATATACCGAAAAGACATTTCATAAGCGTGGATTTTCCGGCTCCGTTTTCGCCCATCAGGGCGTGAACAGTCCCTTTCCTCACCTTCAGAGACACATTATCAAGTGCTTTGACTCCCGGAAACTCCTTGCAGATATTTTTCATTTCAAGTAATACTTCATCCGGCATATAAATCTCCCTCCTGTCCGCGCCGACCGAACTGTTTGTAAATCAAGGTCGGCTGCACTCAGCCGAGATATTTCGCGTATGCGATTCTGATTTTCGATACGTTTTCGTCGACGTTGTACTCCTCCATGCCTTCCATGAGCTTTTCAGGAGCCTCTATCGCGTTTTCGACAAGATCTTCTATCGCGTCCGCCATTCCTTCGGCGTCCTGCTTGATCGTTCCCGTCATTTTTCCGTTTTTGATGAGGTCACGCGCAGCGTCGGTGGCGTCAACTCCGAACACGGGGATCGACTTCCCCGATCCGCCGTTATTGTATCCCACCGAGTTGAGTGCCGATACCGCGCCCTCCGCCATGCCGTCGTTGTTGCAGATGACAAGTTCTATCATGTTCTTGTTGTTGTCGTTATATGAGGTGAGTGCCGTGGTCATATACTCGTTTGCGGCAGACGCGGACCACTGTCCGTTTCTGTCCACGAGATATTTGTTGGGGTTGCTCGGGTCGTAGAAGGAAAGCTCCTTCTTTCCCGCCTCGCGCAACACCTTGTTTGCTTCTTCGACGCTGTATCTTGTACGGTATATTGCCTCGTTGTTACCTTCCTCACCTTTGAACAGAATATATGAAATTTTTCCGTCCCCGTTGAGGTCCACCTCATCAAAGTGATCCCTTAAATATTCGCCTATCATCTCGCCCTGAAGAATACCCGCTTCCTCCGCCTTTGTGCCGACGAACGCGCATTTGTCATAGCTCTTTATCACCGCGTCGGATACCTCGCGGTTGAAAAATATCACAGGTATATTTCTTTCGCGCGCGAGATTGACTATTCCCTGCGCGGCGTCATCGGAACCGGTGTTGACGATGTTAACCACAAGTGCTTTTGCGCCCTTGGTGATGGCGGTCTGCACCTGCTCGGTCTGCGTTGTCTGGTTGGCGTTTCCGTCGTAATCCTGATATGTCAGACCG
>JBJDZF010000302.1:0-12285 GCA_051867855.1 Eubacteriales bacterium | reverse complement strand
GCTTTTGAAAGGGGTGCGGGGGAAACTTTTCTCGAAAAGTTTCCCCCGCATAATACGATGATACCATTGCTCTTGCGGGGAGGAAACTTCTTGAAAGAAGTTTCCTCCCCGCGCCCCTCTTTCAAGAACTTCGGACTTGGATAAATTATAACAGGTCGAAAGCTTTTGAAAGGGGCGCGGGGGAAACTTTTCTCGAAAAGTTTCCCCCGCATAACCAATATTTAAATTAATTCTCCTGCGTTGCTTCGCCGACAAGGTTCTGATAGAAGCTCGTCTGTGCGGCGGTTATGTAGGGCTTCACCCAAAGAAGACCTACACCGAGGCAGAGCGCACCGACGATCATCCAACCGATAAACGAGAGATTGAGCAGGAAATACTCCATCTTATGACCTTTCATCATGCGCTGACTTTCGTCAAGGCATTTTTTCCAGTCATAATCGGGGTGGTCGTATGCTATAAAAGATGACATGGAGTATGCACAGTACTTAACTATACCGGGGACGATGAAGAGAAGTGTCCAGAGAGCTATGAATATCTCTTTCAGAAGTCCGAGCAGTAGATTTCTCGGGAAATTCTCGGAAAATCCGTTGAATACGCGCTCGATCTTAACTTCTTCCTGCTTCCTCGCAAGCCTGAGGAAGATACCGGCAAGTGCGACTTCAAATGCGCCTACAACGATAAGTGTACCTACTAACGTGAATGAAAGTGCACCGAGAATTGCCGTAACGATAAGGCAGACAACGAGTGCAAGCAACCAAGTGTTGCCGAAGATCTTTTCGCCCAGCATCTTGCGGGCACGTGCTCTGTGATCAGAAGCTTTCATGATGATTCCTCCGCTGAAAAAATAATTAATTATTCAAATTCTCTCTCGACAACGGCGATTCCCAGCTCTGCAAGAGCCGCGGGATCTGCCTCCGAGGGAGATTTTGTCATAAGTTCGGACGCGTTTTGTACCTTCGGGAATGCTATGACGTCGCGTATATCGTCAAGTCCGAGCATAAGCGTAACAAGGCGGTCAAAGCCGAACGCGAGACCTCCGTGGGGTGGAACTCCGTACTTGAATGCCTCAAGCAGATATCCGAATTTCTCATATGCCTGCTCATCGCTCATGCCGAGTACCTCGAACATTTTATACTGTGTCGCGGTATCGTGGATTCGTATTGAGCCACCGCCGATCTCGTTTCCGTTGAGCACTATATCGTAAGCCTTTGCCCTGACTCTGCCGGGATCCGTATCGAGGTACTGCAGATCCTCGTCCATCGGTGCGGTGAATGGGTGATGCTTTGCGTAGAATCTTCCGTCCTCTTCGCTGTATTCAAGCAACGGAAATTCCGTGACCCAAAGGAACTTGAAGTCGAACGGGTCGAGTATTCCGAGGCGCTTCGCACATTCACAGCGGAGCGCGCCGAGAGAATCAAAGACAACGCTGTCCTTGTCGGCAACGATAAGAATGAGGTCACCGGGATTTGCATCCATTCTCTTGCTTATTGCGCTGTTTTCCTCATCTGTTAGGAATTTCGAGTAGGACGATGAGGTCTCGCCGTTTTCGTTTATTTTGAGCCAAGCCAGTCCTTTTGCCTTGTAGGACTTTACAAACTCGCCGAGCGAATCGATCTCCTTACGGGTAAACGCGGCGCCGCCCTTGACGTTGATACCGCGCACCGAGCCGCCGTTTTCGATAGCTCCCGCAAACACTTTGAAAGAGCAGTGAGAGAGCAGGTCGGAAAGATTTGTAAGCTCAAATCCGAAGCGCATATCGGGCTTGTCAGAGCCAAAACGCTCCATTGCTTCGGCATAAGGCATTCTCAAAAAGTCGAAATCAAGCTTTTTGCCGAAATACTTTTCGAAAAGATTTTTAATAAATCCTTCGTGCATTTTCATGACATCGTCAGCGGTCACATACGACATTTCCGTGTCTATCTGCGTAAACTCGGGCTGGCGATCCGCCCGGAGATCCTCGTCACGGTAGCAACGGGCGATCTGGAAATAGCGGTCAAATCCGGCGACCATGAGCAGCTGTTTGTAGAGCTGGGGAGACTGGGGAAGCGCATAAAACTTACCCTTGTGTACCCGGCTCGGGACCAGATAGTCTCTCGCGCCTTCGGGAGTGGGGCAGATAAGATTCGGGGTTTCAATGTCGATAAATCCGTTTTCCGCATAATAGTCACGCGCGATTTTGGCAATTCTCGAGCGTGCGATGATGCGTTTCTGCATATCCGGGCGACGGAGATCAAGATAGCGGTATTTGAGGCGCAGCTCGCTGTTAACCTTGCTGTTTTCCACTATTTCAAAGGGAGGGGTCTGCGCCGTCGAGAGCACCTTCAGCTCGTCGACGTCGATCTCTATCTCTCCGGTCGGTATATTTTTATTGATTGCGCCCTCGCCGCGCATACGCACGACGCCCTTTGCGCAAAGAACATATTCGGAGCGGACCGCAAAGGCGTCGTTGAATACGGCGCGGTCGGTCTTATCTCCGAAGGCAAGCTGAACTATTCCGGTGCGGTCACGCAGATCTATGAATATGAGAGAGCCGAGATCGCGTTGCTTCTGCACCCAGCCCATGACGCATACCCTTTGACCGACGTTTGCGGAAGAAAGCTCGGCACAGTATGCCGTGCGCTTATCCTCCGATGTTAATAACTGTCCCATTTTTTATCTGTTTCCTTTCTGATACGGTTTAAGTACGGAGAACATTTCCCTCTGCGTCAAACAGGGGAAGCTTCTCAAGGTAAATTATGTCATCACGGTTCTGTGCATCGCCCTCGGCAAGTATTGTCATCTTGCCGCAGACCACACCGCCCGCTTTTTTTACCAGCTCTTCCATGGCATGGAGAGATTCTCCTGTTGAAATGACATCGTCGACGATAAGTATTTTCTTTCCGCGCATGAGAGCGGCGTCGGCACCGTCAAGATATAGCTTCTGGTCTTTTGCGGTGGTTATCGAGCGAACGCTGACCTCAAAAACATCGGTCATATAAAGCTTCGGCGCCTTGCGGACGAGAAAATATTTCTGATTTCCCGCCAGCCTTGCCATCTCGTGAACGAGCGGAATGCCTTTTGCTTCAGCCGAAATAAGATAATCGTATTCGGGAGCCGCATCAAGCAGCTTTTGCGCACAGGCGGTCGTCAGCTCCGGGTCTCCGAAAATTACGAAGGCACCTATCATGACGCTGTCCGATATCGGACACAGCGGAAGCGAGCGATCAAGTCCGGCGATATTCATTTTATAGTATTTGCGTGACATATAATACCTGCTCCTGCCCACAGGGCATTGAATTTTGCACGGTCAAAAATTGTACATTCAAAAGACAATCTTACGGTGCAAGCACAAATTGACACATAATATTATACACTTAATTTAAAAAAAGTCAATTATTTTGTCAAACTTAATGCAATAATAAATAATACACCGTTCGGTGTAATGATCTCCCGGTGCCTGTGATACGATTTTTAAATGATCCGTACTGCTTTTGAAAAAAAATACTTGAAATATTGCCGTATATGTAGTATAATGATATGTAATTGTGAGCATGAAGTTGTCATGCAATGAATACTTTTCAATTTTTCGGAGGATATTAAGATGGTAGTAGCAGGAGATTTTAAGAACGGCATAACCTTTGATATGGACGGAAGCGTTTATCAGGTTATCGAGTTCCAGCACGTAAAGCCCGGAAAGGGTGCGGCTTTTGTGCGCGCAAAAATAAAGAACGTTATTTCCGGTGCCGTGGTTGAGAGAACCTTTAACCCCACGGATAAGTTCGAGAACGCGTACATCGAGAGAAAGGAAATGCAGTATTCCTACAACGACGGAGATCTTTATTACTTCATGGATATGGAGACCTTCGATATGCTTCCCCTCAACAGCGACAAGCTTCCCGATAATTTCAAGTTTGTCAAGGAGGAGATGATGTGCAAGATCATTTCCTACAAGGGTAATGTTTTCGGAGTTGAGCCGCCCACATTCGTCGAGCTTCAGGTTACACAGACAGACCCCGGATTTGCCGGAAATACCGCGACAAACACGCTCAAGCCTGCAACGCTTGAAACCGGAGCGGTTATCAAGGTTCCGCTGTTTGTCAACGAGGGCGACGTTCTCAAGATAGATACGAGAACGGGCGAGTATCTCTCGCGCGCTTAACGCAGACAGGCGCACTGCGAAAACCTCTGCCGCAGTTGTCTTTCACCGCGGCACGGGGAGGATAATTGCCGAATATAGAAAAAACCGCATATGCGGTGGGAGGTAAATATGACTGTAAGTGAAAAAGCGGCATATCTCAAGGGACTTGCCGACGGTCTCGAGTACGACACGACAACAAAGGAGGGCAAGCTTATCAAAGCCCTTATCGACCTTGTCGGAGAGATGGCTGAGGAGGTCGAACGTCTCAATGACGACTGCGAGTACCTCAATGACTATATTGAGGAGATAGACGAGGATCTGGGAGAGGTCGAGGAGTACCTTGCCGACGGAGACTGCGATTGCTGCGATTGCTGCGATGATGCGGATTACGAGGATGAGGACGACGAAGACGACGAAGATTATTTTGAGGTGGAGTGCCCTTCCTGCGGGAGGACGGTTTGTTTCGGAGCTGATATAGATCCGGAAAATCTGACTTGCCCCGCTTGCGGAGAAAAATTCGAGTGCATCATGTCGGATGACGATCTCGAAAAGCTCGACGGTTCGGAAGAAAAGTAATTATAGCTTATCGGGCGTGTTCGTACCGACGCAGAGTTGCAAGGTTTTATTGCTTTTTTGCGAGCGGAGCGGCGCGCCCCGGTTTTGTTTCAATTCCGTAGACTAATTTCAGTTGACAAATGCGACCGGTTATTGTATAATACCCGTGTTGGAAAGAAAAAATTTCGGCAGGGAAGTAAAATACTGCCATATCTGAAGGAGATTATGTTATGAAGCTTTTTATTGACACAGCGAATGTTGATGAAATCAGAGAAGCCAACGAGCTCGGAGTGATCTGCGGAGTCACCACAAATCCCTCACTTATTGCCAAGGAGGGTAAGGTGTTTGAGGATGTCATTAAGGAGATAACCGGAATCGTCGACGGTCCCATCAGCGCGGAGGTCGTTGCCCCGGACGCAGACGGAATGGTGGCACAGGCACAGGAGCTTGTAAAGATACATAAGAACATAGTAATAAAAATTCCGATAACTTCCGAAGGACTCAAAGCGGTGAAGAAGCTGTCCACCCTCGGTATAAAGACCAATGTTACGCTTATTTTCAGCCCCGCGCAGGCATTGCTTGCCGCAAAAGCGGGAGCAACGTATGTCAGCCCCTTTATAGGCAGACTTGACGATATATCCGAGAACGGTATCTCGATTGTAGAGGATATTGCGGAAATATTCGAAATTCACGGAATTAAGACCGAGATCATCGCGGCAAGTATCAGAGGACCGCAGGATGTTGTGGATGCCGCAAAGGCAGGCGCTCATATCGCTACCGTGCCGTATAAGGTTATTCTCCAGATGATCAAGCACCCGCTGACCGACTCCGGCATAGATAAATTCATGAAGGATTGGAACGCGGTTTTCAGTAAGTAAATTTTTTGCGGTGGGAGAACTTATTTTAAGAAGTTCTCCCACCGCATAATACTATGATACCATCGCTCTGGCGGGGAGGAAACTTCTTAAAAGAAGGTTTCCTCCCCGCGCCCCTCTTTCAAGAACTTCGGACTTGGATAAATTATAACAGGTTTAAAAGCTTTTGAAGGGGGGCGGGGAAAACCTTTTCACTGAAAAGTTTTCCCCGCAAAAGTTTTGACCCTCAATTATCCAAAGACAGATCTTTGATCTGTTTTTGGGCAAATGCAAGAAAATCATCGACGCTCATGCAACCCAGATCGCCGGTTTTTCTGGAACGCACGGAGACGTTTCCGTCGTTTACTTCCTTTTCGCCGATAACAAGCATATAAGGTATCTTCTCGAGCTGTGCGGCACGAATCTTATACCCGATCTTCTCGTTTCTCTCGTCAACCGTAACTCTCATATTGAGCGAGTCACACTTTGCGGCAATTTCACGTGCATAAGAGAGCTGTTCGTCTCCGATCGGGAGAATTCTTATCTGTTCCGGAGCCATCCACATCGGGAGTGCTCCCGCATATTTTTCAAGCAGCAGTGCAAGTGTACGCTCGTAGCAGCCGAGGGAAGTACGGTGGATGATATACGGCGTAACTCTGTTATCGTTTGAATCGGTATATTCCATTCCGAACTTCTTTGCAAGAAGCATATCTATCTGAATCGTGATGATAGTATCCTCTTTGCCGTGGACATTCTTCATCTGTATATCGAGCTTCGGTCCGTAGAACGCCGCCTCGTCAATACCTATCGTATAATCCAGCCCGATCTTGTCCAGCAATTCGCCCATAACGGACTGCGCGTGCGCCCACTGCTCCGGAGTACCCTCATACTTCTTGGTGTTCTTGGGATCCCACTGCGAGAATCTGAAGGAGCAATCCTCGCGGAGTCCGAGCGCGTCAAGCATATAAAGCGCGAGATCGAGACAGCCGCGGAATTCTGTTTCGAGCTGGTCGGGGCGGAGCACAATGTGACCCTCGGAGATGGTGAACTGACGCACGCGGATAAGCCCGTGCATCTCTCCGCTGTCCTCATTTCTGAAAAGCGTCGACGTCTCACCCAGTCTCATGGGCAGGTCACGGTAGGAGCGCTTTCTGTTCAGGAACACCTGATACTGGAAGGGACAGGTCATCGGGCGCAGAGCAAAACATTCCTTGCTCTCGTCGTCGGGATCCCCGATAATGAACATACTGTCGCGGTAGTGATCCCAGTGACCGGAAACCTTGTAAAGGTCGGATTTCGCCATAAGAGGAGTCTTTGTAAGCAGATATCCGCGCCTTTGCTCCTCGTCCTCGACAAAGCGCTGGAGCAGCTGAATTGTTCTCGCGCCCTTGGGAAGAAGCACCGGAAGTCCCTGACCGATTATATCAACGGTCGTGAAATAATCAAGGTCCCGACCGATCTTGTTGTGGTCTCTCTTCTTAGCCTCCTCGAGAGCCGTGAGATATGCGTTCATCTCGTCCTTGTTCGGGTACGCTATGCCGTATACTCTGCAAAGCATCTTGTTGTTCTGATCGCCTTTCCAGTAAGCGCCCGTGCACTGGGTCAGCTTGAACGCCTTGACGATACCCGTAGAGAAAAGATGCGGACCTGCACAGAGGTCGACGAATTCGCCCTGCCTGTAAAAGCTGATGACAGCGTCCTCGGGAAGCTCGTTGATCAGCTGAACCTTGTACGGCTCGCCTCTCTCTTCCATGAGTGCAACCGCCTCTGCACGCGGCAACTCGAAGCGCTCTATCTTCAGATTTTCCTTTACGATCTTCTTCATCTCCGCTTCAAGCTGTGAGAGAACCTCCGGAGTAAACGGAATATCGCTGTCGACATCGTAGTAAAATCCGTTCTCAACGGCAGGACCTATTGTAAGCTTGACCTCGGGATAAAGTCTCTTGACTGCCTGCGCGAGAATATGCGACGCAGTGTGCCTGAACACGTGCTTTCCGTCCTCTTGGGCAAATGTGAGAAGCTCCACGCTGCTGTCCGCATCTATCTTGTGCGTCAGCTCGCAAAGTTTTCCGTTAACGTGTGCGGCAATAACATCGCGACTGATAAGCCCTGCCGCCACTGCGGCGTCGTAAACCGATATCGGTTCCGATGCGCTGATCTCTTTTTCTCCGAATTTTATGACCATGATATTTTCCTCCTGCCGTCATGCGGCAATTATGTTTAAAAATAAACGCACCCCGGACAGTAATAAACAAACTGTCCGGGGTGCGAAATCATTTTCTCATTTTCGCACGGTTCCACCCGCGGCTTTAACTCTTTTATTATCTTGTGTATAACGCAGAGGTGGTATCTGCCTGCCGACGCATAAGGACGTTTCAGCAAATCGTCCTCTCTCTGAAATGCGGCAATGCGGACAAACGTGTCCCCGACGCACGGAAAACAATTCCGTTATTTTTTCATTCTGTTATAATTTGAATGAGGGTTGACGATCTCGCGCCAGTCGAGATCTCCGCGCTCAAGTGCGGTGATAATGACCTCTGCCGTCGCGATATTCGTAGCGACCGGTATGTTGTAAAGGTCGCACATACGCAAAAGTTCGTGTTCCACGCTCGTATCCTTCGACGTGGGACGCGTATCCCTGAAATACAAAAGGATGTCTATTTCGTTGTATGCAATTCTCGAGACGATCTGCTGTTCTCCACCCTGATCCCCCGACATAAGTTTGTCTATTTTCAAACCTGTTGCCTCGGAAATATACTTTGCCGTAACAGCGGTAGCGCAAAGATTATGCTTGCTCAATATTCCACAGTAGGCAATGCAAAACTGGGTCATGAGCTCTTTTTTCATGTCGTGGGCAATTATCGCAATCTCCACGGTGCCGTACCTCCAGATTCCATCTTGCGAATTTGATTCCGCAGATATTAATACTGTGTCTATTATACCACTTTTTGATTTAATTTGTCAACAATTTTATCAGATTTTATAAAAAATCTCAAAATCCGTTTCCACTATTGTTTTTAGTGTAATTTTCGTTTATAATTATACATATTATTATAGTTACGGGAGAAAAAAGCATGATCAATGAAATGATTGAAAAAGTTGCAGCGACAGATCCCGAGATCGCCGCCGCCATCTCTGCCGAACTCGAACGTCAGTCCGACGGACTCGAGCTTATAGCCTCCGAAAACGTCGTTTCGGAAGCGGTGCTCTGCGCAATGGGCTCCGTTCTCACCAACAAGTATGCGGAGGGATATCCCGGAAAGCGCTATTACGGTGGGTGCAGCTGCGTGGATGTCGCGGAGAACCTTGCCATAGAGCGTGCAAAACAGCTCTTCGGCGCAAAATTCGCCAACGTACAGCCCCACAGCGGGGCACAGGCAAACACTGCGGTTTATTTCGCTCTTCTGAAGCCGGGCGACACCGTTATGGGAATGAGCCTTGCTCACGGCGGGCATCTGACCCACGGAAGCCCCGTAAACATCTCCGGAATGTATTATAATTTCATTCCGTACGAGCTGAACCCTGAAACCCAGAGGATCGACTACGACGAGTTTGACCGCCTCGCGCGCGAGCACAAGCCGAAGCTGATTGTGGCAGGCGCGTCGGCATACCCCAGAATCATTGACTTTGAGAGAATGGCGAAGACCGCGCATGAAGTGGGCGCATATTTCATGGTCGACATGGCGCATATTGCCGGACTTGTTGCGGCAGGCGAGCACCCTTCGCCCGTTGGGTATGCAGATGTCGTGACCACCACAACGCACAAGACTCTCCGTGGTCCTCGCGGCGGAATGATACTTACCAATGACGAGGAGCTTGCCAAGAAATTCAACAAGGCAATCTTTCCCGGAATTCAGGGCGGGCCGCTCATGCACATCATTGCCGCAAAAGCAGTTTCCTTTGCAGAGGCTCTCAAGCCGGAATTCAAAGATTATCAGCACAGAGTTGTCGAAAACGCGCGCGTTCTCGCACAGGCTCTGCTTGAAGAGGGATTTGACCTTGTATCCGGCGGAACCGACAACCATCTCATGCTCGTGGATCTGCGCCCGATGGGCATTACGGGTAAGGAGTTTGAGGCGCGTCTTGACGCAGTTCATATAACCGTCAACAAGAATGCGATCCCCAACGATCCGGAGAAGCCTTTCGTAACTTCCGGAGTGCGCGTCGGTACGCCTGCCGTTACCACCAGAGGACTCGGCACAGACGAGATGAAAACCATTGCAAGGCTCTTCAGACTCACCGCGACCGACTTTGAGAACAGCGCCGAGAAAATCAAGGCGGAAGTTCTCGACATATGCCGTAAATATCCGCTCTACAACAACTGACAAATTCATACGCTGCGCGGCGGGAAGATCCGATGATTTCGGCAGGATTTTCCCGCCGCCTTTTACTGCATTTTTATACGGCTCCGAATCGTAAACTTATTTTAAATTTATGGTTGACAATTTACACAATGTGTGATATAATATCCGCATCGCAAAAAATGAACGGAGTAAAGTCATGGATAATTGCCAACAGCACAAGAAAACTCGTTTCGGGGTAAAAGATCTCATTCTCTGCGCACTCTTTGCCGCACTTGTGGCGGTGGGCGCGTTCATAAAAATCCCCATTCCGTACGTACCCGTCACACTGCAGACATTTTTTGTTACGCTCGCCGGAATGTTGCTCGGCGCAAAGAGGGGCGCGATCAGCGTGTCCGTGTATGTCGCGCTCGGGCTTTTGGGAGTCCCCGTATTCACCGGGGGCGGTGGAATAGGGTATGTACTTCGTCCTACTTTCGGTTATATCATCGGGTTCCTTGTCGGGGCTTTTGTCGTGGGACTGATCTCTTACAGAAAAGGCTGCCGCCCGTCGTTTCGACGTCTGCTTTTCGCAAGTTTCGCGGGACTCGGCGTAATTTATCTCTTCGGGGTTGCATATTATTGGATCATTTCTACGTTCTATACGGGGACTCCCATCGGTCTGTGGCCTTTGTTCCTCCATTGCTTCCTGCTAACGATTCCGGGGGATATCGCCCTCTGTTTCCCGGCAGCCCTTATCTCCGTCAAGCTTATTCCCCATATGGATTGATCGTATTTTGCGGGGGGAGACTTCTCAAAAGAAGTTCTCCCCCCGCACTGCTGTGCAAAACATATCGGTATACAATTTTCGATAATTAATTGATTTTTGGCAATTTCCGTGATATAATACGGTCCGGATAATATTGTTATCGACTGCAATGTCGATTCGTGAAAGGTTGAGGAGAGAAGTATGAAAATATCAACGGAGATAGGTTCGGCGTCACGCATCGTAGGTGAGGAAAAGGCAATAAGACTTATAGCCGAAGCGGGTTTTGACGCATGGGATTTTTCCATGTTCGGTATGTGCCGTTATGATTATAAAGCAAAAGAATTTGTTGATACGGGGCATCCTCTGGGGTCTGCAGGATATCTCTCTTTCGCACGAAGGCTGAAGCAGACAGCTTCGGACTGCGGCATAGTCTGCAACCAATCTCATGCGCCGTTTCCGACAGGCGCGCATATGTACCCGTACCTCAAGCGTGCAATAGAATGTACTGCGGAGGTGGGAGGAGAAATCTGCGTTATACATCCGAACAACAGCAAATCCGCAGAGGAGAACGCGGAGATGTTTTTTGAGTTGCTTCCGTTTGCAAAGGAATGCGGCGTAAAGATCGCAACCGAGAATATGTGGTTCTGGGACAAGGAAAAGGACGAGTCCTGCTTTGCCGCGTGCGCGACCTCCGAGAGCTTCAATGAACACCTTGATGCAGTAAACGACGATTACCTTGTTGCCTGCCTCGATATTGGGCACGCTGAAATGCGCGGCTCCGGCTCCGGGGCGGTGCAAATGATCCATTCGCTCGGAAAGCGTCTCGCGGCACTTCATATCCACGACAACGACAGGTGGCACGATTCACACCAGATACCCTTTTCCATGTCTATCGATTTCGACGCCGTCGTCGGTGCGCTGAAAGATATAGACTACAAAGGGTATTTCACCCTGGAGGCAGACCGTTATCTCGGCGGATATACCGAGGATAACGTATTTGAAGGGATCAAGGATCTGTCAGCTTCTGCGAGAAAACTTGCCGATATGTTTGATAATATACAATAATTTTCTGCGGGGAGGAAACTTCCCCAAAGAAGTATTCCTCCCCGCGCCCCTCTTTCAAGAACTTCGGACTTGGATAAGTTGTAACAGGTTTGAAAGCTTTTGAAAGGGGTGCGGGGAAAACCTTTTCTCTTGAAAAGTTTCCCCCGCATAAGTTATGACCGTCGCTCTTGCGGGGAGGAAACTTCTTAAAAGAAGCTTTCCTCCCGCTCTGCATTCTTAATGGAGATAAACCGAACAACATATTCGGGAAAGGTAAGCTCGACATACCGCCCGGTCTCGATATAATTTCTGCCGAGACGGGACAAGTCCTTCACGATGATGGTAGCACGATGACCGTCGTATTCTATCTCGCCTTGTTCCTGCATGATTTTGAAGTATCGCTGAATGGTGGGGCGGGATGCGCCGATACCTTGTTCGATCTCGCGAGTGGAGGGAGATCTGCCGGAATCCTCAAAGTATTCATTTACAAAATCGATGATCTTTCCGAACAGGGTTTCATCTCTGCGTTCCATAAAAGCCCTCCGAAGCCCAATGAATCAAATGGCTCTTAAAATTACAACACTGCACTTTTCCTTTGTCAAGAGCTTTTCGGGAATTTGCGCTATGAAATGTAACCGTCCCCACATCAGATCGGCACCGAGGAAT
>JBJDZF010000301.1:0-2832 GCA_051867855.1 Eubacteriales bacterium | reverse complement strand
CCGTAGCGGATAAGGATGCGCTCACCCGTATATTTCAGTACACCGTAGCAGTATTCGGGAAGTCCCTTTTCTGCTGCAAGGGCAGACATAAGCGTTTTGCGGTCGTAACAATGGATGGTGACATGGCGTTTTGGATTCCAGGGCGTGAGCGCAACATACCAAGCGAAATCCTCGGTCAGCACTCTGAAGCCAAAGCACTCCCGGTTAAAGGAATACGGAATGTGGTCGTGTACCTTGTCACGGCAAAAGCTATTGAGATCGGAAAGAGTGCGGAGCATATACCCCGCACTCTCGCTTGCAAGGAACATACAAAGCGACTCAAGCTCGTAACAAATCATACCGTCAGTTTCTCCCGGCATAACCATGTCGGAAAGAACCAACCTGTCTTCATCAAAACACCCCTTGAGCCACCCGACAAATCCCTTATCCGTCTCGCCCTGCTCGGTGAAAAGATACCTTTCCTCCCATAATGCAAGGCGTTCAAGTCTCATTGTCCGTACTCTCCTTGTCTATTTCCTTTGCTTCGGGAACTGCCAGGAAAGCCAAGATACTGCCTGCCTTGATTGCGTCCTGCAAGTCGCAGATGGCGGTAAGCTCCTGCTTTGTGATACCCGGAATTGAAAGAATATCTTTGAGCTTCAAAGCCATAACTGCTTTTTCCGACGTGATATCCGACTCTACAAGGCGGGTGATCAATCGGAGATTTACCTTGTTTACTTCTGCCATTTCATCTCTCCTCTCTGTCTGCTTTTGACAAAGGCTTATAGGGGACAGCAATGATCCTGTTGTCTCTCTTAAAGAACCTTTCGGGATATTGGAACATTTTCTGATACCGTTCAATCTGCTTGTCTGAAAGACTGCCGAAGCTCTCACCAGAGCAATCGCAGACAAAGAAAGAACCGAAGATAATGTCCAACATCTCACCGTTTTCCCCATAAACCGCACGATTGGGAAGCATCCCGTTGTACTTTCCTTCATCGCAACATACGATTGCCACAGCCTCATCAAAAGGATAAAATGGTTCAATATCGCCGCCCACCGCCTTCTGCATATCTTCAAGCTCTGTTCCAAGTTCAATCACTCGCGCAGCCTTAAGCGGTTCTGCATATACGACTCGTATGGTTTTCTTTTCTTCCATGTGCTATCACCTCGCTTCCTTGTCCTTTTCTTTTCGAATTCTTTCCTTGACCGTTGCAAGTGTTTTCTGCGCGAACTCGGGCAGTTCATCTTCTCGCATATACCCCATAACCTCATAGCGTTCTACACGCTCTTTCTTGCCATCATAAAGGTTATAGCTGAAACACGCTTGTCCGCGAGAGTTGGGATATGCACCCGAACCACCTACCACATAATACAGTTGGTGTCCTCTGTCCTTATACCCTGCCGACAAATACTTTTCCTCGATAGCAACGACTTTGCCTATGATATTATCGGTAAAGTAAACGGGACGAACTTCATCGCCTTTGTAGCAAGGCAGAGCTGCATCGCCCATCTCTCTTTGATTGAGTTCAAGTTGAACAGCCTCCGCCTTAATGTCATCGGCATACAACTTGATTGCTTCGGGAAAACTATCCGAGGCGACAACGCTCTCATACGTTCCGAACAACTCATTTTCGGTGTAGATACATTTGAGGTATGGGTACTGCTCCTCCTTATCGTTAGAGACAGCAAGGATCATTCTCTTGCCGCCGATTTTCATAGAAGATACAATCTCATAATGCTCGTTTATGATCTCTTTTTCTTCGTTCATACGTTCACCTTAACCTTGATACCAATCGTCGTAGATCGTTCCGTCAATCATCACGCTTACATTGCGAACTGCCGAGATCATACCTGCGGGAGTCCAAATATGCGTTGCAGTTGCGGATACCGTATAGCTGCCGTCATTCACATATACGGGAATGAAATGCACTCTTGCATTTCCGTCCGCTTCGGTATTCTTCACGAACTGATAATATCCGCTTACCTGCTCAAGCGTCCTGTATTTGCCGCTTGCCGTTGAGTAAGAATACTCGCGGAAAGCAGCATATACACACTGTGCAGAGGTGTAGGCATCGGATGTCGGCATTGAATATCCCGATCTGGATACGAGCTTGGGATTCCAACTGATCGTGACACCGTAACCCGACTTCATCCTCCAAGTGTTACCTACCTTCTCTGCGGTGAGGCAAGCAGAACCCGGAAGCAGGTCGGGATCAGCGGAAGTCACGCTCACGCCGTACTTTTTCAGGACAAATCCGCCGTTTTCATATACCCACATATTCCAGGCGGCACTTCCCGTCTTTGCGGAAGGCGCAGTAACAGAGGGGTTATAGTCCGAAGGTGCACTTGACTCAAAATGGGTATTTGCGGTCTGTGAACTGCCGATACTTTGTGCCAGTACGGAAAACTCGGTAGAGTTGTTGTCACCGTTATCCTCATCGTCAGCATTTGCGGAATTGATCGTTCCACGGCAGAAATAGGTCGTGCCTGCACTTACTGCGGGAACCTTCCACTTGAAATACACAAGGTTTCTGCCGCCTGCGGGGATGACAACATTGCTCCAAGTCTGCTGTTCAACCACCTTTACCAAGCTTCCATCCATCGTATAAACAAGAAAATCAAAGGATACGCCGTCATCGGGAACTATATCTGCCGATCCTTCGTTTACTGCGTAAAAGCTCGATATGACCTCAAAGCCTTCAACGTAATCACCGTTTACCTCAATGTGTTCGACAGAGGTTTCGATCAGCTTTTTCACAGTAAAGGTTGTGGAAACAGAGTTATTGGTGGTTCTTGTTTCGTTTTCATGATCTGCCCAGTTGACTCTTGCCACAAGCGTCTGTATTCTTT
>JBJDZF010000300.1:0-2832 GCA_051867855.1 Eubacteriales bacterium | reverse complement strand
CTCCAAACATATCTTATTAAGGCATACAACTCAAATGCGGGTTGTATGCCTTTTTGCGTTTGTCGGATCACTCGATATTCTTCCGCAAGCGGATATTTGTATTTGATAGAATTAATGGCTCAATTTCTTAACCGCAGAAAGCAAATATATAAGGTAATACCTTTACAGCCATTTGAGGGCAAATAATAGCGGCAGGAAAACTCCCACCGTCATCAACAGTAACTCAAAATCTCAATAGGTTTACAGACAATTGAAAGCGTAAAACCCAAATTAATACCCTTTAATATGCAACAACTCAAAGGAATGATGAAACTCGAATTGCTAAAATCGTCATAAGGACGGTTTTCGATAGTAAAGCAGGTTAAATTCGCGCCACTTTATGGCGTAGATACTTCACATCGGACGGCAGAGCCGACCGAATTTGCGAGATTTCAAGAGAAAAAACGAGGTTTAGGGAGATGTTCGAAAAAGCCGAGCGTGTCACTTTTCAGAAGCAAGGTCACTTTATTTCTACCTCTATACCACTTTTTGCGGAAATAGTCAAGGTTTCAGGCGATTTTTGCGCGTCTGGTGAATGTCACCGGCAGAAAGAGTGAGGTACTATGCACAAATGGCAAAATACAAGGAAAACGCAGTAATCAAGGAAGTAAGGATGCACTGATACTGGCTATTGATGAGAAATACTCGACTGATAAAAAGAGTGCGAATGATGAAATTCCTGCCGGAAGTTATTCGGTAGAGCAGATTCTCGTAGAGAAATATTCCACGTAAAAGTGATAATGCACGAAAAACTCACGGAGCAAAGCTATTCAATGCTCACAGTCCGGAGAAAACACGTAACTGAAATTTGATTCGATTTTCATCTGTGACCTGTCGAAATAAGGTATTAACAGTACCACGTTCCGAGTCGCAGAAGGGATGTTCGCCGGACAATTCATCTTGATCCTAAATGATCATATAATTTGGTTTTGGTACAAACGCATCAAGTTGTAGCTCGGAGTTTTGAATCCAATTGAATACATAAGCCAATCGGGACTGATCTGGCAGGTTTCTGCCCGGGATCATGTCCGCAGGCTCGGACCAAGGAAAACAACTCAAATGTGAATAGTACGTAAAAGAACAATAAACAAAAACACCTATTATGATAGATATAAATATTTATTTATGAGGTGATTTTTGTTTTGTGAGAAACAGATCTATTCGGCTTCGGTGATTTCGCCGATAAGAATATCACGCCTTTTCTTGTTATCTCCGTTATTGCAAATAAGAATCAAAAATATAGAATTGATATGTGTCACAGCCACAAATTCTATTCTCCCACTTTTATATGAGTTATGTTAATACTCACCGGTAGCGGAGGATGCCGGTAATCCATTTTTGACAAAATAAATGTCACGATGAACACCCTTAAAAAATGGCTTAAAAAGACAAAAAGTTATCATGGTTTGTGTATTGCTTATATAGTTGTGATATGTTACAATATTTATAAAGATATTGCTGAGAAATACACTCTTAAGTACTTTTTAACAAATTAGGAGCGATATTTTGGGATTTTTGGAAAATCAAAAAAATACTTCAAGGATAAAAAATGTATTTTTTCGGCGTGTCTGAAAAAAGTGATAATTTGTAAAAACAAAGGAGAGGAATCATGAAAAAACTATTAAGCCTTTTTCTGACTGCATTGTTCTGCTTTTCGGCTTCATTGGCAATGATTACGGGAATATCGGCGGAAAGCCCCGATGACCACTTGGTTCTTCATTATGATTTTGAGGGTGAGACTTTGGAGGAAAAGCTCAGAGACAAAGCTCCGGGGGGAGTTTCGGATGACCTGAAGCTTTCATATGGGGAAAAAGATGAAGACGGTAATTATTTGGGCATTACCTTTTCAAACGGATATGTTACACAGAAACAATCCGATGATCAGGTTAGGGGAAAAAGAGCGTTTCTGCAGCAGAAAACAGCGGCAAGTGATGATATGAAAAAGGCACTTGAAGGGAACATGACTTTTGTTGCCCGTTTCAGAATGAACGAAGAAGTGATTGATTCAAGTGTCGATAGCGATGGGTATGCATACATTTTTGACGCACGTGTATTTGGTGAAAGCAGAGCTTTCAAAGTTATTCTTAATCTGAACAATGCAAACTATGATCTGCAGATTGGATTTGCCGGCTCAACGTCGCCCAACAGCGAGACAACTCTCGGAATATCCATGAAAGATTACGACTTTAAAACTTCTCCGTGGATCAACTTAGTATGCACCATCAGTAAAAATTCCAATAATTCATGGGATCTAAAGGCATATTATACTTTTGGAGATCCGGACGGAAGCACCAACTGGGTAAACAAGAACCAAAGTAACAAGTATGAGGGCGAAGACAGGGCCCCGCTTACTACAAACGCTGCGAAAGTATTTACCAATTCTTGCAGAACAGGGTTGTGCGTTGATGATATAAAGCTGTACGATACCGTTTTGACAGCTGACGAGATCAATTCCGTAACCAAGATAGCTCCTGCACAATATGTCGGATTCCAAAAGAGCGCAGTGACTGACGGAAAGTATAACGTTAGATTCGTTTCTTCCGTAAACGCTCTGGACTTCAAGGGAGTGGGTATGGAGGTCAACGCTGTTTGCGAGGCTGAGAGCTACAATAAAACCTTTGAAAGCACGGAAACCAAGACGGTCTACAACAAGCTGCTCGGACGCACCTCCGACGGCACTGAAATATTGGCGGTATCCGCATCGGATTTTGACGCCGAATATCTGTTTTGCCTTACGGTACTCGGAGTTCCTGAGGGAAAAGAGGTAAGCTTTGATATCGTTCCTTATGTTAT
>JBJDZF010000299.1:0-2843 GCA_051867855.1 Eubacteriales bacterium | reverse complement strand
TAAGCGTTTCAAGAGTGATGCGTCTCAATGAGGTCGCAAAAAAATCCGACAGGGTGTTCGGAATAATGTTCAATCAGCGCACGAACCCCCTTTTCATCAAGGCAAGAGAGATTGTAAAGGGCGGAGAACTCGGCGAGCTTAAGAGCACTGTCTGGATCATTACCAACTGGTACAGGACGCAGAGCTATTATGATTCTGGTGACTGGAGAGCCACCTGGGCGGGTGAGGGCGGAGGCGTTCTGCTCAATCAGGCGCCGCACAACCTCGATCTATGGCAGTGGATATGCGGAATGCCGGAGCGCGTAAGGGCCTTCTGCGATGTCGGAAAATACCACAACATAGAGGTTGAGGACGAAGCGAAGCTGTTTGTTAAATACAAGAACGGCGCGCAGGGCGTTTTTATAACCTCAACCGGGGAATATCCCGGCACAAACCGCCTGGAAATATCGGGAGATCTGGGTAAACTCGTGCTCGAAAACGGAGTTTTGAAGTGGTGGAAGCTTTGCGATCCGGTCAGTCGTGTGTGCGCAACGTCGGAGAACAGCTTTGAAAAGATCCCATATGAATATTCTGAATCGAAGCAGGAAGGTCCCGAGCCGGGGCACAGGGGAATACTCCGTAATTTTACAGATGCCATTCTCTGCGGCGGTGAGCTTATAGCGCCGGGAAGTGACGGCATATATGAGCTTATGCTCTCAAACGCCGCGTATCTGTCAGAGTGGAAGCATAATTCGGACATCGCATTGCCGCTCGATGTGCGGGAATTTGACTCCCTGCTGTCGGAAAAGATCAGGAATTCAGGATATATCTGCAATAGATCATCTGCTGTACCGGAGGGTACTTACAGCGAAAGGTGGAAGGTGAAATGGGAATAATAAACGATGATTTCATGCTTTACAACGATGTCGGCAAACATCTGTACAATACCTATGCAAAGGATCTGCAAATAATTGATTATCATTGTCATCTGGACCCGAAGATGATTGCCTCGGATCACAAATTCGTTGACGCTTTCGAACTCTTCCTCGGAGGGGACCATTATAAATGGCGTCAGATGAGGTCCAACGGCATAGAGGAAAGGCTTATTACGGGAGACGGAGATGTCTTTGAAAAGTGGATGGCTTTTGCGCAGACAATGCCGCTTCTGATAGGCAATCCGCTCTATCATTGGACAGCCCTTGAGCTTAAGCGGTTTTTCGATATTGATGAGCCGCTCAATGAGGACAGCGCAAAGGAGATCTGGGACAGGTGCAACAGTCTGCTCGCCACGGACGATTTTTCGGCAAAGAGACTTATCGAGCGCTCAAACGTGGAAGTAATATGTACGACGGACGACCCTGCCGACAGCCTTGAATATCATAAGAAACTGCGCGACGACGGATTTTCGGTAAAGGTTCTGCCGACCTTCCGCCCCGACAAGGCGGTCGATATAGACAGGCAGTCATTTGTGCAATACATAGAGAAAACGGGAGTGAAAACGTACGCAGAGCTTCTCGGATGGCTCGACGGCAGAATCGAATTTTTCCATCAAAACGGATGTCGCCTGTCTGACCACTCGCAACTTTCCGTGCCGTTTGCCAAAGGAAATGCGTCGGAGATTTTCGACAAGAAAATGAACGGCGGAGAGCCGACCGAGACGGAAGCCGAAGTCTTCAAGACTGATGTACTTTTGCACTGCGCCGCAGAGTACGCAAAACGCGGCTGGACGATGCAGCTTCACATAGGGGCTCTGCGCAACAACAACACAAGAATGTTCAGGACAATAGGTGCCGATACCGGGTTCGATTCGATAAATGACCTCTGTATCGCACAAAAGCTGTCCGAATTTATGGATGCTCTTGAAGTCAACGGAGTACTGCCAAAAACGATACTTTACACGCTCAATCCAAAAGACAATTACGTGCTCGGCTCAATGATCGGTAACTTCCAGAGCGCTCCCGTGCCCGGGAAGATCCAATTCGGCTCGGGATGGTGGTTCAACGATAACCGCGACGGTATGACGGCGCAGCTGACGGCGCTCGCAAATCTCGGAGTGCTCGGACGTTTTGTCGGAATGCTCACGGATTCGAGGAGCTTTGTCTCATATCCGCGCCACGAGTATTTCAGACGTATTCTCTGCAATCTCATCGGCGAATGGGTAGAAAGAGGCGAATACCCGGATGACGAAACGGCGCTGAAAAAGATCACACAGGGAATCTGCTATTTTAATGCAAAGGAATATTTCGGATTTTAAGATAACGAGGTAAGAAAAAATGAAAATGTCTTTCAGATGGTACGGGGACAGCGACCCCATATCACTGCGCTATATAAGTCAGATACCGAATATGCACTCGGTGGTCAGCGCGGTTTACGACGTAAAGCCGGGAGAGCTGTGGCCGAGGGAGAGCCTTGAAAAGATAAAAAGACAGTGCGAGGAAAACGGACTGGTATTCGATGTGGTGGAGTCCGTACCGGTTCACGAGAATATAAAGCTCGGAGCGGATGACGCCGACGCGCTGACGGATATTTACTGCCAAAACATCGAGCGTTGTGCCGAATACGGCATAAAGTGTATAACATATAATTTCATGCCGGTTTTCGACTGGACACGAACACAGCTTGACAAGGAAGCGCCGGACGGCTCGACTTCGCTTGTCATGTATGTGGATCAGCTGAAAAATCTCGACCCACTGAAAGAGGATATAAAGCTTCCAGGTTGGGATGCAAGCTATACGCAGGACGAGGTGAGAGACCTTATCACGTCGTATTCCGCACTGGGTGAGGAAGGGCTGTGGAGGAACCTTGAGCGTTTCCTGAAAAAAATTATTCCCACGGCGGAAAAGTGCGGCGTGAGGATGGCAATA
>JBJDZF010000298.1:0-2844 GCA_051867855.1 Eubacteriales bacterium | reverse complement strand
GTGGCAATGCGGATATTTCGGTCACCATGGGATCAATCCACTTCAGCGATAGCAGGGAAAGTGCATCTTCATCGCTCAAAGACTCTATGGCTTTCTTTGTTTTGAGTTGCAATGCCGTATCTTTTTCTTTGATATCTCGTTTGAGAGACTTTTCTTCGCTATTCAGTACATCATATCTTTTGAGAATAGCGAGGACTTCCGGCTCTGCATCCTTGGATTTTAACGCCTTCTTTACCTCTGCGGGAACAAATGCCGTCTTATCCTCATTCACAAAATCCTTTTCTTTCTCATCTTCCGGTAGTTCTTCGAGCAGATCCTCATATTCTGATGCAATGGCAATCAAACGGTCTTCTGCTGTTTTCAATGCAGTTACATCATCGGCGAGCATAACTGTCTGAACCAAGGAGAATGGAAGAACATGCCCAATCCAGCCGTCCTGTGTTTCGGTTTCTTTATTGTCTTTTTTCTTGACCACCATATTAGGATCAACACATTTGATCGCTTTCACGCCTTCGGTCTGGATGATTTCAAGGTCAACAGCGATTTTCGTCCAATTCTGATCCAATATCTGATATGCCTCATAAGGATCTATGAGGGGGACATCTGAAAGGCGACGGAATAATTCATCCGCAATGATGGTCTCTTCTTTAGAAACCGAGATATGCTCCATATCGGAGATCAGTTCACTCTTCAGGTAATTTGAGAAATCACCGAAGCTATTCTGAAACTTTTCCTCAAATGCAGCTGTATCGGGGTGAGAGAGGATGAATGCTTTAATATCGTCTGTGCCAAACTGCAGATAACCCGCATTCTTTTTGGTGAAGAGGGAATCTTTCAGAGCTGGGAAGGCTGTCCAGTATTCCGCAAGATCTTCTATCTCACTTGAGGGAACACCGCCATACATGGAAGCATAGATATCCCAACTCTCCGCTTTTTCAGAGGAATCAACATAACGGGGAATATTCAGGTTATACTCGTTTTTCCTGATTTCCTCACGGCAAACAACACGTGAAAACTTCGCTACGGTTTTACGCCCGGTTACAGTATCGACAATACGTTTGATGTCAGACGCTCGGAGTCTATTGTTCTTGCCAACCTTTTCAAAACCTTTGGAAGCGTCAATGATCAGAACATCCGTGTTTATGCGCTTTTGCTTCAGAACCATTATAATCGTGGGAATGCCTGTGCCGAAGAATATATTTGCGGGAAGTCCGATAATGGCATCGATTTTGTTGTTTTCAATCAAGTGCTTGCGGATTTCTCCTTCTTCACCACCGCGGAAAAGGACACCATGTGGAAGAACGATTGTCATGATGCCATCTGGTTTAATATGGTACAGGTCATGCAGAAGAAACGCATAGTCCGCTTTTCCTTTCGGAGCAAGCCCGTAGGATTTATATCGGGGATCGTTTTCCTTGTCCTGCGGATTCCAGTTCTGCGAGTATGGCGGGTTGGATACAACGGCATCTACATAAAGAGGATCGTATGTACCAACCGGGTCATTATCATCAAAATAAGGCCAGTCATCTTCCAAGGTATCTCCGTTCCTTGTTACAATATTCGATGGAAGAATTCCCCTCATGACGAGATTCATTCGTGTAAGGTTATAGGTGTTTTCTTTGAGTTCCTGTGCGTAATACTTGATCCGATCACTGCTTCCCATATGCTTTGCAACGCTCTTGCCTATATTGATGAGCAAAGAACCGGAGCCGCTGGTCGGGTCATATATCTTAATTTCAGTACGGTCTTTCAGGTGATCAGCAACGATATCAGACATTAGAAGCGACACTTCGTGCGGGGTATAGAATTCGCCTGCCTTCTTACCTGCGTTTGCTGCAAAGTTAGAGATCAAATATTCATAAATAAAGCCGAGAACATCATAGTCCTGCTTTCCGTCCATCGGAATATCCTTGATGAGATGAATCAGATCGCTGATTGCTTTTGTCTGATTTCCGGCACCGTCACCGAGTTTGGAAAGACCGGTTTGCAGGGTATCGAAAATCTTCTCAAATACCTTCTTATGTGTTGGATTGATCAAACGGTTGAAAGCAGAAAGCGCATCCCGCACATTGCCGACATTGAAATCCGATCCCTTTGAAAGCCAAGTAGAGAACAGGTTTTCATAGGCAATGAAGTAACCGATTTTATTCTGCACATCTGTTACGATTTCAGATTGTTCTTCCGTGACAGAGGGAAGATCGGCATCGGTAAAGCCCAGTTCTTTCAAGTATTTTACTTCCTTGTCGGAAAGAAATTTATAGAAGATGAATCCGAGAATATAATCCTTATATTCATTTGCTTCAATTTTAGATCGCATTTTATTGGCGGATTCCCATATTTTTGCCGCAAGTTGTTGCTTATTCATCGGTAAAACCTTCTTTCATTCGTTTTATATATTCCTTCATTCATTTCGTATCGGATTGTTTGGTGTCATCCGTAATGCTCGTATTGATCAAGGCCTGTTGCAGGGCATCAATTGAAATGCTGTTTTTTTCGCAGAATTGCTTGATCTTTCGCATGGCAACCATATTGGGTACAGTTTTACCGGTTTCCCATCTGTTAACGGTTGAAAAGGATACGGAAAGTGCATCCGCAAATTCAACCTGTGATAACAGGGCCTTCTGACGAATGATCTTTATTTCGTTCGAAACACTCATGTCCTCACTCCTCGCAATAATATAGCACAATTATAGCACAAGTGGCGCACTTTTTCAATAGGTTTGACGAAAAAATCCTCTTTCTTGGGAACAGCGTAAGTTGAGTGATTACCTTGAGGTGTCAACAGAAAAAAACACTAATGATATATATGGAAAGCAAGATGTTTTATCTGTTTCTGGCGATTAT
>JBJDZF010000297.1:0-2846 GCA_051867855.1 Eubacteriales bacterium | reverse complement strand
GCTGTCTTACGATTCGGTTGCCGTTGTGTTCTATAACAAGAAAATGGCGGAAACGTACGGTTTTACCGACCTGTATACACATGTAAAAGACGGTACATGGGATTATGAGACCTTCAAGGGTTACGTTGCCAAGGTAACGGCAAACACAAACGGAGACAATGAGTACGGTGCGGGTGATACGTTCGGGTATTGCGGAGCCTCTTACTCGGCGCTCTGCTTTACCTATGCCGGAAACTATTGCTTTGTGGAAAAGGACGCTGACGGCGTTCCCTTCATGAGAGAGGACAATTCGGATTTCATTTCATTCTTTCAGAAGCTGGTAGCCGATCACTCAAACAAATCGTTGATCGGGTACGCCATAGATGACAAGAATATGTTTGCGGAGAACCGCCTGCTTTTTGAGATCAATATGTTGGGAATGTCGTCGGATTACCGGGCGGAGCAGGTGGATTACGGTATTCTCCCACTGCCGAAGTGGACAACGGAACAGGACAATTATTATACCTTCCCGCATCAAAGTGCATCAACAGCCATATGTATTCCCATTGCAAACCATGAATACGATATGACATCCAGAATTATGGAGGATATGGCATACCACACGCATCGGGACGTACTCAACTACTATATTGAGGAAAACCTTTTCCTTAAAAGCCTGAACGGGGACACCGATTCATATGACGCGGTGCAGACGGTATTGCAGAATCTGAACTGTGACATTTTCTTCTCATACAGGGCGGGTATTACGCAGATGCTGCGCGATTGCCTGGATAACGGCGACCCATATATAGCATCCAAATTCAAGAAATACGAATCGAGTATTAAAAAACAGCTTTCGGATATAGTTGCAGGTGTCTTGGAGGATTGAATGCCATGATAAAAACGATATCGCGTATGGCAGTGATTTTCCTTGTAATTTGCACCCTTTTTACCGGTTGCGCGGGAGATCGGTACATGGATTCGGAGGGTTCATCCAAAAGCTCCGACGATTCGGAGAATACGGGAGGTACACAAGCTGTGCAATCGGGAGATACTACAGAAAACATAATCATTGCTTCGGAGGATATTGTCACGCTGACTGCCGAGGACATCAGGAAAAAGGAAAGTGAATCGGGCAAGCAGGCTGCGGTCAGTATCGATATTGTCTGTGAGCTGTACAACGAGGTGCAGAGCCGCTCTAAGATCAGGGGAACGTTTATTGCCATCAAAAATCTCGGCGTCAGCCGCGTGTATCTGATCATGTGCTCACCCTCGTATCCACTGATGGCGGGGGGAGGTATAGCTGCAGTAAAAAGCGGCGTGACGGCGTCAAATATCGAGAAATCGCTGGATAACCTCGGGGAGGATCCTAACAAGATATATATTGAAATATGTCATGAATTGGGATTGGAGGCAATCGCAATAATCAAGCCATATGAGGGCGGAGGAGGCGCCACTGTCCCCGAGGAGCAGAACGTAGATGCAATTACATCTTCATATGCCTCTTCCGTAACTCTGGACACCGTAGGAGGAGAACGTATCTGGTTTGATTCCTTCATTTCGGAGCACCCGGAAATGAGGGTGAAGAGAAAGAGCGGTACGCAGGAAAACGTGCATGAAAACATCAGACGCATAGAGCTTTTGTATTACTCGGGTGCGTCTTTGCCGGATATGGATATACTTAACACGGACAGCGCCAATGCCCCTCTGCTTTGGGTCAGCCGTGATAACGGTAGCTATACGCTTTGCGAAAATATCGGATATACCTATGATATAGTAAGCAGTTATCCGATCCGCGATCCCAACGGTGTTTTGCTCATGACCAAGGATTGTATCCGACTGACCGTAACGGTCGATGATGATTTTGATTATCCTTATGTTGCCGTGACGTTGGGAGAAGAGAATTATCTGATGAAAAACAGCTATTGGTCAAGACCGTACAGTATGTGCAGGCTCTACGGAAAGAGCGGAGAGATATCCTCCACTCTCGGTTACTACGTACGCAAGCCCGGCTCTGCGAAAACGGGGAGCGAATATGTGTGGGGAACCGAAACCACACCTGCCTCGCCCACAGCTCTTCTCGGAGTAACGCTCGGGGACGGGAACATTCCCGTTGGTGTTTACCCAAGCACAACGGCATCCACTGGTGCGGAAAACTTTTGGAAATACGGTTTTGAGTACGAGTACGTTTATACTTCGGCGGTACAAAACGGATTCAGATCTCCCATAATCGCACTTGCCGTGGGGAAGAACGAATATGTTCAGGGGCTTTTGTGCGAGGGATATGAGGAGGTGCGCGACTATTGGATTTCCCAGGTAAAGTCGGCGTTGGATTACGGCGCGGACGGTATCGATATTCGGTATGACGGACACTCGGCAATGGTGAGCGATTATTATTATTACGGTTACAACGCGCCGATTGCCGAAAAATATATGCAAAAGTATGGCGTTTCTTTGGCGTCCGAGCCGGTCAACAGCACGGTTGCACGCAGGATCATGGAAATCAGGGGAGAATTCTTCATGATGTTCCTGGAGCAGGCTTCGGCTTTGGTGCATGAAAACGGAGGAATATTCCTGAGCCATTTTTTCGCCACGGGATATGACGGATACAATGATACGGATTATGTGCCGGATTCCTCTGCTAACTGCTTTGCACAGTGGAAGATGCCTAAAATCATCATTGCGGATTACGGCAGGCTGATAGACATATGTGACGAAATTGTATATAAGGATTATTTTACTCAGTATTTCTCCGAAAGTGACCAAAAATGCGGAGAAGCTCTGACGGAATATGCCAAAGCCCGGGGAAAGAAGATATGGGTCCATTGTTACGTACAGCAGGCGTCACAGCTGAACGAGCATTATAT
>JBJDZF010000296.1:0-2853 GCA_051867855.1 Eubacteriales bacterium | reverse complement strand
CGTTGATGGTTGCCACATCCAGCGGCACCGTTGTGGAGAGAATGATCTCCAGCATTTCAAGAGAATCCGGGTTATTCATATACTGATGGGAAAGCACTTTTTCAAAAAATGCCGGAGTTAACGTATTGACAGATGCACGCCCCATTGCCGAGAGGAAAAGTGAGATATTCTCCTTGCCGTCACACATTTGGGGAACCGAAATGACAACGGCATCATTCAGCATGGAAATATACTCTCCGCCCTTCTCGTAAAGAGGCATGGGAAGGATGGCAAAATCCTGCAGGGCGTTCTCGCTTTTTCTGATCCGCTCGCTGATGATCAGCTCCTCGGCGAGAAACAGCGCTTTGGATTCATTGAACAGCCGGAGCTCGGTTTGTGCATGGTTCAGTCCGCTTATCTGACCGGTTTTCGACTCCCAGAACGCATCGTCGTCGTGCCATGCCTTGATTAACTTTTCCAAAACACTCTGCGCATGGTCCCGCTCCATTGCCCATGTGGGATAACCTGCGGAATCAAGATAGATCATTCCCCTGCCCGAGGAGTAATACACTGCTTTGGCAAAATTTGAATTTACGACCGCTCCGTGCCTGTCGTTTACGGTATGCGCACCGTCGCCGTCAAGCTCTCCCCGACCTATCACAGCATACTCGTGAAGCTGCTCAAGTGTCCATTCCTTTTCTCTCACCAAATCATAGAAATTGTCATTTATACCGACATCCATTGCAAGGTTTGTATTTGCGAAAATACAGTAGGGGTAAAAGTCGTCGCTGTATATAATATCGCCACTGGCAAAAAATTTCTGATTTGCAATCGCAAAATCCCCCATAAGCCTGTGGTTCCACCATTCCTGACCTTCATCATAGTACTCAAATGTTCCAAAATCGGCAAGATGGTTTTCATACGCGATCGGTGACATGAAATGTAAGTTTGTGGCAACAGCATCGTAGGATGAATCGCCCGCCGTACCTTCGATCCTCACAGTTTTCGGTATCGTGGAACAAAACTGAAGATCAACGCTGATCGAGCAGTTGTAGGTCATCGTCACATTCTGATTTCTTTCATATACGGCGCTGTCAATAAGATTGGAGCTGTATTCCTTCACGGCAAGCTCGTTGTGAAGGAAGTGACCGTCTGCGTGTACCTCAGGCCAAAGCATTTTGAACTCCGCTCCGCCAAAATCCTTTACCTCAAGTGCCGTAAGATCGCTCTCGGATGAATTTGATGATACAGAGTTGGTGGTTTGTTCGTCGCCCTTATTTTTTTTACATGCCGAAAGAGTGACGAGCGAGCCGAGAAGCATCACGAAAGCCGTGATTGTGGCGAAAAACCTTAAAAGCTTTTTCATTGTCTTATCTCCTTTTTAATTGTTTATCTGCCGTACATAGTGAGGTATTTTTTCGTTCCCTCATACATTTCGTCAAATAAATTTCGTTTTTGTTCTGAGGTAAGTGACTTCACAAGATGTCCCTCTGCGAATACTTCGAATGAAAGATCAAGATTCTGTGAGAAAGCCGCCTCAAGTGTGCGGTCGTTTTCGTTTGAAGCACGCAGAACTTTTTCGTATATACTTTCCGGAAGTGAGCCTGCACTTACGGGCCGCACCATATCCGCAGCAAATATTGCATTTGTCTCAACAACGGCACCGCGTGGCAGATTCGGTATCTGACCGACATTCGGCAGATTTACGTTTGTTATCAGTTTTCCGAGTCCGAGGATTGCCTGCATCTGACGAACCCCCTCCTCACCGCTGTCGGTAAGCTTGAACTTCTCCTCGTCCGAAAGAAGTCTGGCACTCTTTGCAAGTCGTTTTTTGAGATCATCCTTACGCCACGACACGGGGGTAAGACCGAACTTCCATTTTGAAACACATTCGGGGCTTTCGAGGTATTCCTCCCGGTCACAGAACTCGGCAAGATGTCTGTCACCTGCTGCAGCGATATAGCCGTATCGTCTGTACAGGTCAAACCGCACCCTTGCCGCAGAAGCAAATGAATTATTTGCCCCGTTGTTATATCCGCTCTTTTCAAAGCCGCTTTCATAGTATTTGTCAACAAACTTTCTGTATGTATCAAAGAGGTCCATATCCTTATAGTGTGCTGTGGTAAACCATGTAAAGTGGTTTACCCCCATTACATTCACGCAGATATCCTTACGCTCCGCGCCCTTGATTCCGTGAATATCCTCAAGTGCCTGCGATAACAGCTTTTGCGTACCGAAAACCTCGTGGCAACAGCCGAACGCCTTTATTTCGGGAAACTCTGTATACAGCGTCTTAACACATACTGCCATCGGATTTGTGTAGTTGATTACCCACGCATCAGGTGCGTATTGTTTGATCGCTCTTGCAATCTCCCGAATCATCGGCACTGTGCGCAATGCTCTGAAAAATCCACCCGGACCTGTGGTATCGCCGACCGACTGATATACGCCGTATTTCTCGGGAGAATGAACGTCGTATTCCATTTCGTCGAATGTCGCCGGAAGAATGGATATAATAACAAAGTTTGCATCAGTCAATGCCTCGCCGATCGTTTTCACGGCTTGGTAGCGCCAGCGGTCGCAAATCCTGTTTCCGATTACTTCATTGTGCTGTGCGGCTGTGTAGTCGATATCATAAAGTGCTACCGTGCCGCTCATATCTTCGGCTTTTGCAAGGTCATTCATCAGCGTCCATGCCCAACCGCGTGAGCCTCCGCCTATGTATGCAAGCTTAACCCCGCTGACTCCATTGTCCTTATATTGCATTTCTTAATTCCTTCTAAAATATTATTTAACATTTATATTTTACTCTTTTTATTTGCAAGTGTAAATAAATATCTTGCGGTTTTGCTTGCCAATCTTTAACTATATTGC
>JBJDZF010000295.1:0-12508 GCA_051867855.1 Eubacteriales bacterium | reverse complement strand
ACGAGCAATTTCAATATTTATTTGAGCCGCCTGCGGCGGCATGGAGATTAATATGTTAAAACGAATTATCACGGCAGTGGTGGCAATAGCGATTCTGGTGCCTGTACTGTTTTTCTCTTATACTCCCGTGCTTTGCATTGCCGTTGCGGTGGTCAGCGTCATTTCGCTTTTTGAAATGTACAGGTGCATAGGATGTCATAAAAAGCTGTATCTGTGCCTGCCGGCGTATGTCTTTTCCGTCGTCTCGCCGTTTCTCATCAGATATCTCGGAGACCTTGTAAAATATGCCGTTATTGCGTTTATCTGCGGCATAGTGTACCTGTTATATCTTTTCTCCGTGATAGTCATGTCAAAGGGAAAATACACGTTTTCTGACGGTTGCGGATTTTTTGTTTCCACCGTTTACATTGTGACCGCGCTCAACTCGATAATATATGTGCGGGATCTCGGTGAGAGCGGAAAATACATTTACCTTCTGATATTCATAGGCGCGTGGGTGACCGACACCTTCGCGTACTTTACCGGATATTTCTTCGGCAAACATAAGCTTATTCCCGAGGTCAGCCCCAAGAAAACCGTGGAGGGAAGTATCGGAGGAATCGTGTTCTGCATGGTATCCTTCGTGGTTTTCGGCATCATCGTGGACAGATTCTTCGGGATGAACGCCAATGTCTTTTTCCTCGCTGTAAGCGGCGTGATAGTATCGGTTGTGTCGCAGATCGGGGATCTTATCATGTCGGTAATAAAAAGGCATTACGGCATTAAGGATTACGGGAAGATCTTTCCGGGACACGGCGGTATGCTTGATCGCTTCGACTCGATCCTTGCGGTGTCCGCCATGCTTGCCGCGATATGTCTGTTTGCGGATATAAGCGGTATTTATTTGATGTAGGAGATTTGGTGATGGCGGAGGGCGGACTGATTGAAAAAAGAATGGCGATACTCGGCTCAACCGGCTCCGTCGGAGAGCAGGCAGTTGATGTCGCGAAGAAAAATAATGTGCGGATTACTGCTATAAGCGCAAACAGAGATGTCGTGCGCGTCGAGGAGCAGGCGCGGGAATTCGGAGTCAAATCCTGTGCCATGGCAGACGAGAGATCCGCATCGGATCTGAAAATTCGGCTTGCCGATACGGATATCAGGGTGTATTCCGGAGAGCGCGGAATATGCGAAATGATCGGCGAAACGCAAAGCGATGTTGTGCTGAATTCTATAATCGGCGAGGCGGGGCTTAAGCCCACACTTGCCGTCATAGACAGCGGTGCAAGACTTGCTCTGGCGAACAAAGAATCCCTCGTCGTCGCGGGAAATATCGTCATGGAGGCGGCACGAAGACGTGCGGTCGAGATATTGCCGGTCGACAGCGAGCATTGCGCGATATTCCAGTGCCTCAAATCCGGACACCGGAGTGAGGTAAAAAAGATACTTCTGACTGCGTCCGGCGGACCTTTTTTCGGAGCGTCCGTAAAGGAGCTTGAAGGGATAACCGTCGAGAGAGCGCTCGCGCACCCTACATGGAAAATGGGGGCGAAGATCACGGTAGACAGCGCCACGCTTATGAACAAGGGCTTTGAGGTGATAGAAGCGGTCCATCTTTTCGGAGTCGGTGCGCGTAATGTTGAGGTCGTGGTCCACAGAGAGAGTATAATTCACTCGATGGTGGAATATATTGATAACAGCGTGATAGCTCAACTGTCTGTGCCTGACATGAGGCTTTGTGTGCAGTATGCGCTGACATACCCGGAGCGTGTGCGCGCGTCAGTGGACGAACTTGATCTGTTTTCGGTCGGCGCCCTCCATTTTGAGCGTCCGGACCCGCATACCTTCCCTCTGCTTGCTCTCGCGTTTGAGGCGGCAGAGGCGGGAGGAGCACTTCCCGCCGTGCTCAATGCGGCGAACGAGGTCGCCGTTCAGGCATTTTTGTCAAAGAAGATAGGCTTTTGCGGAATTATGCGGACGGTCATGGGAGTGGTTGACAGTATGAGGAGCGCGGCGGGCTGTACATCTCTTGAGGATATTCTCGGGTGTGACGCAGAGGCAAGACGCCGTGCCTGCGACGCCGTCAAGGGCGCGCTGAACGCGTAAAAAAATACTGTCGGCAACGCCGTTGTACCCGGTTTGCGGTCTGATATGCGGTGCCGTCATACGGTAGGTGATTTATTATTAGTACAGTTCTTTATATTCTGGCGGCAGTGCTGATCTTCGGCGTGCTGATATTCATTCATGAGTTCGGACATTTCATTTGCGCAAGACTTTGCGGCGTTACCGTCAAGGAATTTGCCATAGGTATGGGCCCGAGGCTCTTTTCATGGAAATCAAAAAAATACGGCACCGAATACAGTCTGCGCCTCTTTCCGATAGGCGGATTTGTCAGCATGGAGGGCGAGGATGAGGACTCAGACAGTGAGGGTGCATTTTGTAATAAGAGTATTCTCAAGCGCATACTGATCGTTATCGCGGGACCTGTAATGAACGTCCTGCTTGGATTTTTGCTGATGACTCTGCTTGTGAGTGCGCAGGGGAAGCTCGGGGGCACAACGATAGCAGAGTTTAACGACAACGCAATAAGCTCCGCGGAGCTGTGCGTCGGCGATACGGTGACAAAGGTTGGACGTACCTCTGTTCATACCTACCAGGACCTGGCATACGAGATCATGAATAACGGCTATGAGCCCATTGACCTGACTGTTATCAGAGACGGTGAAAAGATAGTGCTTGAGGACGTCAGTTTCCCGTCGTTCGAGGAGAAGGGCGTGGTCTTCGGGATGTACGATTTCAAGGTTTACGCCGAAGAGCCGACATTCGGAAATTATGTGAAGCACGCCTTTTTCCGTTCGATTTCGACGGTTAAGATGGTTTGCGACTCATTTGCCGATCTTCTGACGGGAAGATACGGGATCGAAGCGGTGTCGGGACCGGTCGGCGCGACGGAGATCATGGTCGACGCGGCGAGGAGCGGCTGGCAGAACCTGATGTATGTAGTCATAATCATTTCGGTAAATCTCGGGGTCTTCAATCTTGTTCCGTTTCCGGCTCTCGACGGCGGCAGACTGCTGTTGCTTATAGTAGAGGCGATAAGACGCAAGCCGGTGAAGCGGGAGGTCGAAGGATATATAAATGCCGCGGGGCTTCTGATACTCCTTATTTTTATGGCGTTTATTGTTGTGAAGGACGTTGTAGGACTCTTCGGCTGAGGTGAAGTATGAAATACAATGATATAAGAAGAAGGACGCGCGCCGTTTCGGTCGGCGCGCTTGAAATAGGCGGCACGGCGCCGATACGCATACAGTCGATGACAAATACCGACACGCACGACTGTTCGGCGACCGTGGATCAGATCCGGGCACTTGAAGCGGCGGGTTGCGATATTGTACGAATAACCGTCCCCGACGAGGATGCGGCGCGGACGGTGCTTGCCATCAAGGAGGCGGGAGTTACGATACCCGTGGTTGCGGATATTCATTTTGATTACCGCATTGCCCTCCTTTGCGCCGAATACGGAATTGACAAGATCAGGATCAATCCCGGCAATATCGGAGATGAGGATAGGATAAAGGCAGTTTGCGATGCGTGTCGTGTGCGGAATATTCCAATAAGGATAGGCGTAAACAGCGGTTCTCTCGAGAAGAAAATACTCGAAAAATACGGTTCTCCCACCCCGGAAGCGCTGGCGGAATCTGCGCTCTACAACGTGTCGTTGCTGGAAAAATTCAATTTTTACGACACCGTGATATCAATAAAGGCATCCGACCCGAGAAATATGATACTTGCCAACAGAATCGTTGCGCAAAAATGCAATTACCCGCTTCACCTCGGAGTAACCGAGGCAGGCAGCAGGGAGATGGGCTCGATAAAGAGCGCGGTCGGTATTGGTGCGCTGCTCTGCGACGGGATCGGGGATACGATAAGAGTGTCGCTTACGGACGACCCGTGCGAGGAGATAGCGGCGGCAAAAAAAATACTCGGCGCCATTGGCGTCGAGGGGCAGAGCGGGCTGAATATTGTAAGCTGTCCGACCTGCGGACGCACGAAGATAGACCTTATTTCTCTTGTGCGGCGCTTTGAAGAATCGGCTCGTGAGGCGGGGATCTGCGATCTGCCGCTTAAGGTTGCAATCATGGGATGCGTGGTCAACGGTCCCGGGGAGGCGCGTGAGGCGGATATCGGTGTCGCCGGCGGCAAGGGAGAGGCGGTGCTGATAAAGCGCGGTGAGATCGTTCGTAAAATACCCGAGAACGATATCGTGCCGACGCTCATAGCCGAAATAAAGGCCATGGTAAAATAAAGTTTGTTTAAAAGGATCGGACATGGAAAAAAAAGATTTTCTCACCTTGTTTTCAAAGTACATTCCTCCGCGGGAATACGAGCGGATATTGCTCGGAGCGGATAATATCCGTCCGAGGGTGGACAGGGAAAAGAAAATAGTCGAAATTCGCGTGCACTTCCCGGAGCTTGTGGAAAAGGGAGTGCTCTACGATATTGAAAACGGTCTGCGCGAAACGTATAAGCAGAATTATGTCAAGATTCTGCCGGAGTACCCGCCGGAGCTTTTTTCGCCCGATTACATACCCGAAATACTCCGTGAGACAGAGCAGGTCGGAGTGGTTGCAAGGGGCTTTTTTTCTCATTTCAGATATGATGTCATCGACGGCAACAATATTGTAATAAAGATTCCTTTTGAGAATGACGGGATAAATCTGCTCATCGATGCAAGGACGCCTTCCGTTATTGAAAATATTATAAGAAGCGAGTTTTCGCTCGAGTATCATGTCACCATTACCCACGACAGTATGGCAGACTCGGACGGCGAGACGCGCCGTCGGGCGCGTCTGGAGGAGCTTGACAGGCAGGTTCGCCGTGCCGAGCAGGAGTATGCTTCGCGTCCCGCGCCGCAGGAGAGAAGAGAAGGCACGGAGGCGGAAGGCGAGGAGCCGAAACTGCCGAGACTGATGTCCGTTACAGATCCCGACGCGACGGTCGAAAAGATTTCCGACACCGAATACAGGATCGGAAGCGCCGTATACGACATATCCGAACCGGAATATGTACTCGGAGAAGAATTTGACATTTGTCCCGTACTTGTGGCATCGATAACGAAGCCGATGAAAAATATTGTAATAATCGGCACAGTTTTTTCGGTCTTGAGCGAGCCTAACCGCGCGGGGGACAAGTTCAATATAACCGTAGGTCTTTACGACGGGAACGCGTCGATATTTCTCAAGAGCTACTCGACCTCTCCCGATGATGCGAGGGAATTTACCTCCGTCATAAAAAAAGGAGACTCGTTAGCCGTTTACGGAAACGCGAGGTTCGAGCGCAACGACGATGAGCTTTTCTTTTCGTATCAGCATATCGCCCGTATAAAGAAGCTCGAGCGGGAGGACAACGCGCCCGTTAAGCGTGTTGAGCTTCATCTGCATACAAATATGTCTACTATGGACGCGCTGATTCCTCCGGATGTCGCCGTCAAAACCGCCAAGCGCTGGGGACACCCTGCCGTGGCGATAACCGATCACGGGAATGTGCAGGGCTTTCCCGAGGCGATGCTTGCCGCGGAAAAATGCGGAATGAAGGTCATATACGGCATTGAGGCGTATTTTGTAAACGATACGTCGAGTGCCGTTTTCGGAAATTATAACGGTGGATTTGACGACGAGATAGTTGTGTTCGATATAGAAACCACCGGACTGTTTCCGAAGAGCTGTAAGATAACCGAGATAGGAGCGGTCAAGGTCAGGAGCGGAAAGGTCGTCGACAGATTCAGCAGATTTGTCAATCCCGAATGTCACATTCCGGAAAATATTACCGAGCTGACCTCAATAACCGACGAGATGGTGGCGGATGCCGACACCATAGCGACGGTTTTGCCCGAATTTCTCGATTTTATAGGAACCGATCTGCTTGTGGCGCACAATGCGGATTTTGATACCGGATTTATACGTTACGCCGCCAAAGAACAGGGACTCGAATTTTCAAACGCATATCTCGATACGCTTGCACTGTCGCGTTACATAAATCCCGAGCTGAAGTCGCACAAGCTCGATATTCTTGCAAAGCACTACGGTCTCGGGGATTTCAATCACCACAGGGCTTGCGACGATGCGGAGATGCTTTCTCTCATCTTTTTCAAAATGACCGAGCAGATGACAAAGCTCGACATAAAGAATTTTGCGGCGCTCGAGTCGGAAATGAGCACAAAAGCCAATCCGCTCTCACTCAACACGTACCATCAGATAATACTTGTCAAAAATCAGCAGGGACTCAAAAATCTGTACAAGCTGATTTCAAAAAGCTATCTCAATTACTACAAGAGAAATCCGCGCATACCGAAAACCGAGCTTGAAAAACACCGTGAGGGACTTATCGTCGGCTCCGCCTGCGAGGCGGGCGAGCTTTTCCGCGCGGTGCTTGAGGACAGGAGCGAGCATGAAATTGAGGAGATAGTCAATTTTTACGATTACCTCGAGATACAGCCTATATGTAATAACCGCTTTCTTGTGGCAGAGGGCAGAGTTGCGGACGATGAGGGACTGCGCGAGCTTAATCGCAAGATAGTCGCGCTCGGCGAGAAATACGGAAAGCCGGTCGTCGCAACCTGCGACGCGCATTTTCTCAATGAAGAGGACGAAATATACAGGAAGATATTGCTCTCGGGCATGAAATTTTCCGACGCCGACAAGGATACGCACATATATTTCCGCACGACCGATGAAATGCTGCGCGAATTCGAATATCTCGGAGAAGAGAAGGCATATGAGGTCGTGGTTAAAAACCCGAATCTCATAAATGACATGATAGGAGAGGTGCGTCCGATTCCCAAAGGCTCATACACGCCGAAGATGGAGGGCGCGGAAGAGGAGCTTCAGGAAAAATGCTGGACGCGCGCCAGGTCCATGTACGGCGACGATCTGCCGGATATCGTTAAAAACAGGCTCGAAAAGGAGCTGACTTCTATCATAAAGAACGGATTTGCCGTGCTTTATATGATAGCGCAAAGGCTCGTGTGGTTCAGCGAGAGTCAGGGGTATCTTGTCGGCTCCCGCGGTTCCGTCGGATCGTCTTTTGTCGCAACTATGGCGGGAATATCCGAGGTCAATCCCCTCCCGCCGCACTATTATTGCCCCAAGTGCCGTTACTCCGACTTTGAGAGCGGCAAGAATTACGGTTCGGGCTTCGATATGCCCGACAAAATGTGCCCGAAGTGCGGTACAAAGCTCAATGCCGACGGACATGATATCCCCTTTGAGACCTTTCTCGGATTCTACGGCGACAAGTCTCCGGATATCGATCTGAACTTTTCGGGTGATGTGCAGGGAAAGGTGCACAAATACACGGAGGAGCTTTTCGGCTCGGAAAACGTGTTCAGAGCGGGAACGCTCGGCACTCTGGCGGACAAGACCGCTTACGGCTTTATAGCAAAGTATTTTGAGACAAAGGGCGTCAGCATCGGCAGAGCGGAGATGGAGAGGATAATACAGAACTGTGTCGGTGTCAAGCGCACCACCGGTCAGCACCCCGGCGGTATCATAGTCGTGCCACGTGAATACGAGGTGTATGATTTTACCCCCGTACAGCACCCTGCGGACGACCCTCACTCGAATATCGTGACTACGCATTTTGCGTTTTCCTATCTGCATGATACCATTCTCAAGCTCGACGAGCTCGGGCACGATATTCCGACCAAGTATAAGTGGCTCGAGAAGTTTTCCAATACGAGCGTTATGGACGTTCCGATGAACGATCGCGACGTTTATGAGCTGTTCTTGTCCACAAAGCCGCTCGGAGTTAAGCCGGAGGATATCGATTCTCAGATAGGTACGTACGGACTCCCCGAGATGGGCACGAAATTCATTCAGCAGGTGCTTATCGATTCGAAGCCGAAAAACTTTGCCGATCTGCTTCAGATATCGGGACTTACGCACGGAACCGACGTGTGGCTCGGAAATGCGCAGGATCTGATCAAAGAGGGAATATGCGACATTTCACAGGTCATCGGAACGCGCGACGGTATCATGCTCGACCTCATTCGTTACGGGCTTGACAATGCGCATGCGTTCAAAATAATGGAGAGTGTCAGAAAGGGAAAAGGGCTTACGCCCGAGTGGGAGGCGGAAATGCGGGAGCATAACGTCCCCGAATGGTATATAAAATCCTGTAAGAAGATCAAGTATATGTTCCCGAAGGCACACGCGGCGGCGTACGTTATGTCGGCGATACGACTCGGTTGGTATAAGGTCCATATTCCTATTGCATTTTACTGTGCCATGTTCACGGTTGCACCGGGTGGGTTTGACGCCGAAACCGTTATGCGCGGCAGACAAAACGTGGTCAATACCATAAAGGATATTGAAAAAAGAGGCAAGGAGGCTTCCCAAAAGGAGCAAAGCTCCGTCTCCACGCTTCAGCTTATCAATGAGTGTATGGCGCGTAAAATAAAATTCCTGAATGTGGATCTCGAAAAGTCTGATTCGTATGCCTTCCTGCCAGAAAACGGCGCGATCCGTATGCCGTTCTCCGCGCTCGGTGGACTCGGAGAAAACGCCGCTCTTAATATCGTTAAAGCGCGTAACGAGGAGAAATTTTTCTCCGTGGAGGATCTGCAGACAAGAGCGAAACTTACAAAAAGCGTTATCGAAGTCCTGCGCAAAAACGGAGTCCTCGATAACCTCAACGAAACCGACCAACTTTCGTTTTTCTGACGAGAATATTTGTGTTTTGCGGGGAGGAAACTTCTTAAAAGAAGTATTCCTCCCCGCACCCCTCTTTCAAGAACTTCGGACTTGGATAAATTATAACAGGTTTGAAAGCTTTTGAAAGGGGTGCGGGGGAAACCTTTTCACCGAAAAGTTTCCCCCGCAAAAATAATATTAAAACGTCTTAAAAATGCTGCGCAGCAGATCTCTGCCCGCGATGATATCCTGTATCTGTTTTTCACCGGATATTTCACGCTCAATAGTATACGGTCCCGTATAACCGAGCGAGTGCAGTTTTTTAACCACCTCGGTGATATTGGCTTTGCCCTCGCCGAGCGGTTTTTCGCAGCCGAGCTTCAGACCGTCGGTCGGATATACCCCGTCCTTGATGTGGGTATCCATAACATATTTTCCGAAAACGTCAAGGGCATCAAGTGAGTTTGCCTTGCCGTAGAGTATGAGGTTTGCCGTGTCGAAATTAATTCCGACGTTATCGCTGTCTATCGCCTGTATTGTACGCAACAGCGTGACGGGAGTTTCCTGTCCGGTTTCGAAAAGGAAATACTGTCCTCTTTGCTTGAGCGTATTGCAGAGAGCGCGGAGTGTGCCGAGGACTCCCGCATAGTCGGGGTCATGGGGATTTTCAGGCAGGAATCCGACATGGGTAATGACTCGGTTTACCTCTATCTTTGCGGCAAACTCGGATGCGCGGAGCAACTCCTTGAGGCGCTCAAAACGGTATGCCGCGGGAACGAGTCCGATCGTCGAGGGACCCATTGTGAAATTCCATTCGCACGGTCCTGACCAACCTGACCACAGACCGGAAACGGAAATTCCGTACTTTTTGACATATTTTTTGACTTTTTCCGCATTTTCGTCAGTGAATACCTCTCCGTCCCATACGCAGATCTGGCAGGAGTCAAGCTCCATGTCTTTTACCTTGCGCAGTTCATTCTCGATATCAGTATCACGATTCAATGTGACCAAAACGCCGATTTTGTTCATTGATTCTACCTCTCTTGTATGTTTTTTTGCCGATCGGTTATCAGAACTCTGTGACTGCCCCGCCGTTGTCGGCGCTTTCGCAGAGCTTCTTAACGAGTGCCACGGTTTTCATGGAGCTTTCGGGCTTGTTGTCGGTATTTTCGGAAAGGTCTCCCGTGACAAGCATTGCGATGGTGCGAAGCTCCTCTGCCATTCTGTCCGTATGCTTATATTCCGGAGTGTAAGGCTTGCCGTCTTGAGGATAAACCGTCAGCTTGCCGCCCAAGAGCAACACGGTCGCGTCCTCAAAGCGTATGCGGCAGTCCGAATAAAACGGAGTTGTGTCCGATTCCTCCCATGATCCGATTGCCGTTACAACCTTTTCGTCATCGAAGTAGAAACGGCTGTCCATGTACTGCCAGCGTGTTACATCGTCATAAGCCACGGCAGATACCGCGCGAGGTTCACCGAACAGAAATCTCACCATGTCGACATCGTGTACATGCAGGTCGAGCGCACAGCCGCCGCTGCATTCGGTACGCTGAAACCAGTTTTCAAATCCCCATGCGGGAAGAGCACTCAAACGGCTCATCTGTGCGAATATAACCTTTCCGAACGTGTCCTCGTCGATACATTTTTTGATGAAGAGATAGTTCGGGTCAAAGCGCAGGCACTGACCGATCATAAGCTGTTTGGAATATTTTTTTGCCGCTTCTGTCATTATGCGGCAGTCATCCTCGCAGAGCGCCATAGGCTTTTCGCACATGACGTGCTTACCTGCCTCAAACATCCTGACCGTGTACTCGCGGTGAAGATACGTGGGCAGACAGATGTCCGCTATTTCAAAATCTTCCTTTGCAAGCATTTCATCAATGTCGGTATACAGAGAAATGCCATTGAGGTCGTATTTTTCTCCGCATCCTATATTGATTTCTTTGGCGCTTGAAAACTGCTCCGGATTAATATCGCAGATTGCCACCACCTTTATCGGCGTCCCCTCTTCGATAAACTTTTTGTACGCTCCCATATGTGCCTTGGCAATTCCGCCGTAGCCGATCATTCCGACTTTTACTTCTCTCATTTTCTTTCCCCTCCTAAAAAAACGGCAATTCAATTGCATTTATGCTGTATTTATGATACAATAATCATGACATCTTTTCAATACATTATATTGCGTTATATGTGCACTATCTTCCGATGAATAAAAAGAGGGAAATATGGATTACGTACGGATCCCGCTGAAAAATGTAATAAACATAGAGAAAATAATAACGCTGTATTATTTTGAATTTGCGCCCGATTACCGCACAAAAGGCGAAAGACACGATTTCTGGGAGATCGTGTATGTTGATTCGGGGGAGCTTGATATTGTTGCCGGAGATAAAAAAATCCATCTGTGCTGTGGGGACATGGCATTTCACCGTCCAGATGAATTTCACAGTGTTTTATGCGACGGTATACACACGGCAAATGTTTTCATCGTTACTTTCGAGTGTCGCTCGGCGGCAATGAAATATTTTGCGGGTAAGGTCATACGGGTGACTCCGAAAACGAGAGAGCTTGTCGCGTCGGTCATCGATGAGGCGGCGAGAAATTTCGAGATAGGAAAATATCCGCTCGAAAGCAACACGCATCCCCCCGTGGGCGGCAAGCAGATGTTGAGGCTCTATCTTGAAATGCTCATGATAACTCTGATGAGGGACGGGCAGAACGAGGCGGACGGGAGAGTCATTTTCGTTTCCGAACGTAATTTCGGTGACAAGCTGACCTCGGATATTATGGAATATCTCGAAGAAAATATATACGGAAATATCACGTTGGACGATCTGTGTGAGCACTTTCATTTCGGCAAGAGCCGTCTTTGCGCTCTTTTCAAGGACGCAACGGGGGACTCCGTTATGCACAGCTACCTCGGACTTAAGATCAGGGAGGCAAAAAAGCTGCTCATGAACAAGGAGGGAACCGTTTCCGAAATTTCGGGAAAACTGGGCTTCGAAAGCCCTCAGTATTTTGCAAGAATGTTTGGGAAATACACCGGAATGACCCCCACACAGTACAGAAATTCGGTTGCGGTTAAAGCCGGGATCCAGGTCAAAGGTCAGCGCAGAAAATAAGCTTACATAATTCAGCGGGCAGATAGAGCCTTGAAGAAATTTTGACCATATAATATTATAATAAGGCAGACCTTCGGTCTGTAAGGCAAAGGTGCCCGGCGTGATAGGAAAGCGGAAGATGAAGATAAAAGAACGGTCAGAAAAATTAAAAAGGGATATTCCGACAGTTTTCTTATCCCTCAAGGATAAGGAGACACCGATCGCGGCAAAAATATTTGCAGGTATCACGGTGGCATATGCACTGTCTCCCGTTGATTTTATTCCTGATTTTATCCCTTTTCTGGGGTATTTGGATGATGTGCTCCTGTTGCCTGCACTGGTTGCATTGACGGTAAAGCTCATACCGAAAGAAGTGTGGGAACGAAATCATCATCTGGCAGAAGATATGTGGAAAGACGGGAGGCCGAAGAAATGGTATTACGCGCTTCCGATAGTTGCAATATGGTTACTGATTGTATGGTTGATTATTAAAGCAATATTTAAATTATAATTCATTTTCGGGATGGCCATGTTTTACGGCGGTAGTACGGGTGATATTTCTGCCGTAAAAGGAATCGATTACGAAACAAAAAGCAATAAAATCCACGGAACTTCATATCTCCGGTACTACAGAACGAAAACGGTGCAACACCTTGCGGGGTTACACCGTTTTTTACATAAAATACTTTCTGACGGATGTGCCTGTACGGCTCTTCCGATTTAATTATATTCGAAGTG
>JBJDZF010000294.1:0-2869 GCA_051867855.1 Eubacteriales bacterium | reverse complement strand
AACTATTTCAATGATGAACTGCTTGAAAAGCTGTACGGCTTCTGTTATGCAAGAACCGCGGACAGCTATGAGGCGCAGGAATTGTGTTCTGACATAGTTTTTGCAATTGTAAAGTCTGCCAATGCAGAAGGTGAGATTGAAAATCCTTATCCTTTTATCTGGAGAGTGGCACGTAACGTGTACGCCCAGTTTTCGGACAAGCGTAAACGCCACGACGGAATATTTTATGAGGGCGATCCTGAAGAAATATTTCCGTTCATTTCAGACGAGAATGACGAGGATGAAGGGCGCGAGCTGATTTGCGCAGTATACCGTCGTATCGCCTTCCTCACGAGAGCATACCGTGAGGTCATGATAATGTTCTACATTGACGGACTTTCAACAGCAAAAATTGCCGAGTGTCAGAAAACAAGCGAGGGCGCTGTTCGTCAGAGACTTTTTTCAGCAAGAAAAAAAGTAAAAAGCGAGGTGGAAAAAATGTCAGACACCAATAAAAGACCTGTCGCCCTTGATAAAATTGATTTTGTTATCTGGGGAACAGGAAATCCCGGTTGGGGCGACCCAAGAAATGAATGTACAAGGCAGTTTTCAAAGCAGATCGTCCATCTGTGCCACAAGAAGCCCATGAGCGCGCTTGAAATTGCAGAAGAACTGAATGTTCCTACCGTTTATGTCGAAGAAGAGCTGGATATTCAGACAAAGGGTGAGAACGGGAAATACGGACTTTTGCGGCGGCTTGATAACGGTAAATATGCAATCAATTTCATACTTCTCGACAAGGATGAGGTAGAAAAAGCTCATGGCATATACAATGAGCAGCTGCCGATGATATGCAATGTAATTTCCGATTTCATTGACAAGAGAAAGGACGATTATCTTGCGTTTCCGTATCTGAATAAGAAAATTGATCTTAATCTTGTCCTTTGGCAGCAGGTATATACCATGTCACATGTGTTTGGGGAAAAAGTTGAAAGAATACTGTCGGATAAATACTTTGCCGGAGTCGATAAGGTAAAACGTCCGTTCAGTGTATTCGGTTATGTTGATAACGGAAAACACTACGGCGGAGGTTGGGACGGAGTAGTTGCCCGGAATGTGTGCGGATTTTCTGAAATTCGTCTTGACAACATCTATATTAAACGCATTAAAAAGCATTTCGGATGCGGGCACAATATTTCCAGCGATTCAAAAATCCAGCTTGCTCTCCGCTCAATAAACGGACTTGATGTGGGGACTCTCTCGGAGGACGAAAAGGAGCACGCCGCAAAAGCGATCGAGTGCGGTTACCTGTACCGTGAGGGAAATATGCTATGGACGAAGATCCTCGTGAACGATATGAAGGACGAGGGCAGGTTGTTTGATATCAGCGATGAGCTTTCAAACGGATATTTCGACGCTGAAGCGCAGGCTGTTGCCGGGAAGGTAGCAGAGCTGATCCGCATGAGCGTTCCGGTTTATCTGCTTGGCGAATGGCGCTTTTTCAACAGAATTGCAGGTTTGCCGCTGTGCGACGGTGTGGTCGAATCCCTCATTGAAAAGGGTATTCTTATGCCTCCCGACAACGGAGTCGGAGCTGAGGGCTGTTGGATGGGAGTATCAAAATAATTAATCACTCGGGACTGACGCGCTTGGGGTCAGCCCCGAGTGTACGTTGGCGGGAGATTTTTGCGGTTAATGCTGAAGTATTTTGGAATTTTATTAAATTTAAGCATTATGGAGATTGAAATTCGTTGGGTTTTTTGATATAATATTAAACAGTAAAATTTTACGGCGCAAAGCGCCTGAAAGGCAGTTTATATTATGAAAAAAACAGTTATGAAAAAATACGCACAGCTGATAGCCGTTACCGGAGCAAATGTGCAGAAGGGTCAGGAGGTAATGATCAATTCCTCGGTCGAGACCGCGGAGTTTGCACGTATGGTGGCCGAGGAATGCTATCGCGCGGGAGCGAAAAAGGTCATTGTCGAATGGAGCTACCAGCCGCTGGAGAAGACCAACTACCGCTATCGCAGTGTCAAAACTCTTTCAACCATCGAAAAATGGGAGATAGAGCGTCTTGAACACCGCGCGACGGTCCTTCCGGCGATGATCTACCTTGAATCCGAAGATCCCGACGGACTTGCCGGTGTAAATCAGCAGAAGGTCGCCAAGGCAAGACAGGCGAGATATCCGATAATAAAGCCCTTCCGCGACAGAATGGAAAACAAATATCAGTGGGTGATAGCCGCTGTTCCGGGTGAAGAGTGGGCAAAGAAGATGTTCCCGAAGCTTTCACGCCATCAGGCAGTTGAAAAGCTGTGGGAAGCGATACTTTATACTGCACGTGCCGATGGCGAAGATCCCATAAGCGACTGGAAGAAGCATAACGCAAATCTTGCCGAAAAGTGCAGATATCTTAACTCCCTCGGCATAGATGAGCTTATATATCATTCCTCAAACGGCACCGACTTCCGTGTAGGACTTATCCCGGATGTTGACTTCCTCGGCGGAGGCGAAACCTCGCTTCAGGGTGTCTACTACAATCCGAATATGCCCACCGAGGAGGTATTCACCTCACCGATGCGCGGAAAGGCAGAGGGAACTGTTGTAGCAACACGCCCGCTTTCATACCAGGGACAGCTTATTGAAAACTTCTCCGTAAGGTTTGAAAACGGCAAGGCGGTAGAGGTTCATGCCGAAAAGAACGAGGAGCTGCTCCGTCAGATGATCTCAATGGATGAGGGCGCTGCATACCTTGGCGAATGCTCGCTTGTTCCTTACGATTCTCCTATTCAGAATTCTGGACTTACCTTTTATAACACGCTGTTTGACGAAAATGCCTGCTGCCATCTGGCGCTCGGTATGGGATTTGTCAACTGCGTAAGAGATT